>JBIJDI010000005.1:0-20576 GCA_044344235.1 Sulfuritalea sp.
TCTTCCTCACGCTTGACGCGAACCATATCGATACCCGGATTGTTGGCACACCACCCACGGGGTTTGCCTATTACACCATGCAGACGGCATCGCTGCATTCCTATCTATTGTTCATCGCCTGCGAGTTCATTTTTCTGGCGCTGGTATTGGCGCCACACCTGCGGCAGTCGCGCGACGTGTTTGCACTTGCCGTCCTTATCCTGTTGAGCCTGCCTCTGATTCGAGTGGGTGTGCACAACGACGGACTGCTCAGGCTGAGCGCGCCGGCATTGATCGTTCTGCTCGTGGCCTGCCTGCAGACGCTGCTCGAACCTGGGCGCTCCCTGTCCAGATCGAGCCTCGGTGTCGCCTGCCTGTTCCTTGCCATTGGCGCGCATACGGCATTCAACGAGTTCTGGCGCGCAGCGACCTACCACCGCTGGCGAGCAGACCATCGGCATACGCTGGCCGACAGACAGAACGGGCAACCGGCGGCGCACTATGTGGGTAATCTCGGCTCATCGCCGGTCAAGGCGCTGCTGAAGCCCCTGACCGTTCCCGTAAGCCGGACCGGAAGGAGCGCTCCGAACAAGCCCTGATCCCGCAAGGAATGCTCGGACTTACCTCTCGCCTGAACTACCGTCGCTGAGGGTCGAATAGACTTCTTCGAGCGAACGAACTGCCCCATGTCAAAAAGCAGCGCGCTGGCGCGACCTTCAATCAGGCGCTGCCTCAGCTGCCCGAGGGGATCGGACTGACGCCCCAGATCAATGCACAGAGACTGATACTTCGCTGGCGATCCGGCAATGCATTCACGCAAATTCACCGCGTGGAGCAGGCTGGCACCGACACGTCCGGCAAACGAGTCGCCGCGCAGGGTAAGCATCGGCACGTCGGCCCATAGTACGTCGATTCCCGAAGAATGCGAGTTATAGGGCCACGGATCGAGTACCAGATCCTGTCGGGCAGCGATACGGCACGCGAACATTATTCGCCCCGGCGCCACGCCGCGCGCAACAGCCTCCGCGCACAAGTTGGCAGCAGCAAGTTCGTTCGGCTGGCTCAACGGAGGACCGACCGGATGATAGGTGCCGTTGCAATGAAGCAGACGCAGCCGAACTCACGCAGCACCGCGCGAGGGCTCTTGCCACATCCTCTGAAAAAGCGCCTCAAGGTCTTGCGCAAATTCTTTCGTGCCGAATAGGTGGGATGACGAACGATTGGCCTTGAGCTTGCGGCGAAGCAACGCCAGCGCCCGCGAATTGCGCCCGAGCTCCAAAGCCATACTGCGGTACTCTTCGATCGATCCGACCACCAGTTCATTCAAGCCAATCGCGTTGAGCATGCTTGCAGTAACCCTGCTGGGAAAGGTTTCCCCGATCATGGTAATTACCGGGAGACCAGCCCAAAGGGCGTCGCTTGCCGTGGTATGGGCGCCAAACGGAAACGTATCCAGCGCCAGATCAGCCAACGCCAGCCGCGCCAGATGCTGATCCGGTGGCCGCGGTCCCGAAAATACCAGGCGCGCGGGATCGATCCCATACCCCTGCGCCGTCATTGCCAGATTTGCCTGCGTCCTCGGGTTGGTCGCGAGCAGCCAGAGAACACTGCCAGGCAATGCGTCCAACAGGTCGCACCAGCATTGAAATATTTCCGGAGTGATCTTCAGGGGGCGGCTGAAACAGCAAAACACCAAGCCGTCTGCCGGCAATCCTTCCTCCTCGCGCGATCGTGCCTCCGCGATCTTGCGGCCGGCATCATTCGGCTGGCAGCAAAACGGCATCAATGCCAGAGTTTCGGCGAAATTGCCCTGGTCGGAAAGCGGTGTAGCGATGGAATCGCCAATGAGATAGTCGGCAAGAATCCTGTTCCCCAGGGTGCCGGTATAGCCCAGCCAATTCACCTGAATCGGCGCCGGGCGAAAACCAAGCACCGCCGACTTTGAATTTCCGGTCCAGCCAGTAAGATCAATCAGAATATCGATGGCCTCGGCGCCGATTCGCTGCGCCATCACTTCGAGCGAAAGCTGCGAAACATCGTGAAAGACGTCGCATGCCGCGACTATCCGGCGGCGCATGTCGCTTTCGTCCGCGCCACCGTAAGAAAAAGCGTGAATCTCGAACGCACTGTGGTCGTGGTGTTCCAGGACACCGGCCAGCAGACGCATTACGGCGTGATCGTGGAAATCCGCCGACAAGTAGCCGATGCGCAATCGTCGCCGCTGATTCATGTTTCGCACCGCTGGCGTCACACCGCCTTCGGCGTGGATTGCTCCCTGCACAAAGTTCGCGGTGAGCGCCAATTGCTCCCGGCCCGATATTTCCGGCAGCAAGAGGAAGGTGAATGGCTCCGCGACCGCTTGTCCTTCAGCAACCAACTGCTTGCAGCGCTGGATCATTTCCGTCATCTGCCGCCAATCGCACAATTCCAGGCGGCAGTAAAGCAGCTGTGTCAGCAAATGGACGTCGCTCGTATCCTGAATACGCTCAGAACACAAGCCGGCGAGCAATTGTTCAGCCTGATCCGAACGACCGCCATCGGCGAAGGCAAAACCCGCCATACGGATTGCGTACGACTTTCCCTCGCCATCCAGTTCAGCAGCGCGCAGGAAAGCCGACGCGGCATTCAAGTGGTCGGAACGCCCATAGCGAAGCATCCCGAGCTGAAGCCAGGAGTCCTGATCCGCCGGATCCAGTTCGCTGGCGCGCAAAAAGCTTCCCTCTGCCTCATTCGCTCTTTTACAATCCAGCAGCAGGCAGCCCAGATTAAAATGAAAATGCGGGATGTTTGGGTGGGAAGCCAGACCAGATCGCAAGGTAGCTTCAGCCTCGGCTAGTTGGCCGGCTAGCCGTTGCACATTTCCCAAGACCGAAATTGCATCGAAATTTTCAGGCTCGGCCGCGCATACAATGGCCAATTGCCGTGCCGCCTCGCTGTAGTCACCAAGCTCCGCTTTTGCGACTCCGTAAAGGTGGCGAGCCTCGAAATTATTTGGAGTTACCGCCAGCAAACTATCCAGCGCGCTCACCACCTCGTCGTGGCGTCCGTTTTCCCACGCCGCCAATGCCATGGTCCATAGTCCCTTCAGCATTCCAGTTTCCAATCGCCGCCTTTCACTGAATCAAGCTCATCTCTCGCGTAATATTGCCATGACACTGCGACTCCACGGCAACCAAATTTGCTTTACGACCCTACACCATGAAACGCGATGATGTCATTACCATCTGCGCGCGGGGCGCACTTCATCTGGAGCAAGGCCGGATCGACGACTCCGAAGCCTGCTATCTGGAAGCACTGAAGATAGACCCCGGCTACGCCGAAGCGCACTTCAAGCTGGGCAACATTTGCTTCACGCGCCGCAAGCTTGCCGAAGCGGAAGACCGCTACCGCCGGGCCATCGACATCGTGCCGGATTACGTAAAAGCGCATTACAACCTGGGCAACACGCTGAGGGACTTGTTACGCCTCGCAGAAGCCGAAGCCAGCTACCGGCGCGTGATCCAAATCGATCCGGGCTATGCGGCGGCCCACAACAACCTGGGCGCCATGCTGATGTATCAGAGGCGCCATGACGAAGCCGAAGCGTGCTTCCGGTCGGTACTCAGGATCCAGCCCGCTGACGTCGTGGCGATGAACAACCTGGGGCTTGCGCTCAAGGAGCTGGAGCGTGTTGACGAAGCGGCAGAGAGTTACACGAATGCGCTGGCGATCTGTGCTGACCATGCCGACGCCCACAACAACTTGGGGGTAGTACAAAGGGCACAAGGCCGTCTTGTCGAATCAGAAGCAAGTTATCGGCGTGCGCTGGAGTTGCGGCCCAACTTCACGAACGCCCATAACAACCTGCTGCTTGGCATGAACTACATCTCCGGTTGCTCGCCTTCAGACTATTTGGCGGAAGCTCGCCGGTTCGGCAAGTCCGTTTCTTCGTTAGCCGACACCCCGTATTTTTCCTGGGTGTGCACTCCACACCCAAAGCGCCTGAAAGTCGGGCTTGTATCAGGCGACCTTCGCAACCACGTCGTCGGTTACTTTTTGGAAGGCGTGCTATGCCAGCTTGATTCAACCTGCATAGAGCTGATCGGCTACCCCACCTACCACATTGAAGACAAGCTCACGGCGCGCATCCGCCCCTGCTTTTCGTCCTGGAAGCCGATTCACGGCCTGAGCGACAAGGAGGCCGCAAGCCTGATCCATTCGGATGGGGTGCACCTCCTTCTCGACCTATCGGGACACACGGGCCACAATCGTCTGCCGGTGTTCGCTTGGAAGCCGGCTCCGGTGCAGGCCAGTTGGCTGGGATACTTTGCGACCACAGGCGTAACGGAAATTGACTACATTCTGGCGGACCGAACCGGAGTGCCGGAAGTCTGCCAACAATACTATACCGAGGCAGCATGGTATCTGCCGGACACAAGAATGTGTTTCACCGAGCCCAGATCAACAATCCCGGTGTCCGGTTTGCCGGCGCTTGGCAATGGCGCTATCACGCTTGGGTGCTTTCAGTTTTTGGCGAAGCTGACCGACAGGATGCTGCAGGTGTGGAACACAATACTCACCCGGCTACCGAATGCCCACATACGATTCCAGCATGGACATCTGAACTCAAGCTCAAAAAGAGAAGAACTCAATCGACGCCTGCAAGAAGCCGGGATCGCACCGAATCGCGTCACGATGCACGGCGGGCTAGAGTATGCAAAATATCTTGAAGCCTACGCCGAAGTGGATTTCGTGTTGGATACGTTCCCCTTTACGGGGGGCACAACCACCTGCGAGGCGCTCTGGATGGGGGTTCCAACACTCACGCTGAGGGGTTCGACAATGATCCAGAATCAGGGAGCCAGTTTACTTGTAGCAGCCGGACTACCCGATTGGATAGCAGACACCGAAGAGGACTACATTCAAAAAGCCCTTGCCTTCGCCAGCGACCTTGAATCTCTGGCAAATTTGCGGCTGCGCCTACGACAGCAAGTTCTTGCCTCGCCGCTGTTTGATTCGAGGCGCTTCGCCCGGAACTTCGAGGATGCGTTGTGGGAAATGTGGCAGCGTCATCAAGGGCGGCCCGCCGGGACAGAACGTCCCGACAGGAAAGCATGAGATGAAGTCATCGGTTGGTCAGCAATCGCAAGGCCTGCTGCCGCAAACGGCCGAGGGTTGGGTCGAGGCCGGCGCGGCGCATATGGAGGGTGGCAAAACTAGCGAGGCCGAAATCTGCTACCGCCGAGCGCTGGACCTTGAGCCGGAATACGCCGAAGCGCACTTCAAGCTGGGCAATGTCTTCAACGCGCGCCGCCAGCTTGCGGAAGCCGAAACCTGCTACCGCCGGGCCATCGACCATGCGCCGGATTACGTAAAGGCGCATTACAACCTGGGCAACACGCTGCGGGACCTGTCCCGCCTGAACGAAGCCGAAGCCAGCTTCCGCCGCGTACTGAAAATTGACCCTGGCTACACAGCGGCCAACAACAATCTAGGTGCCATGCTATTGGCACAAAAACGATACACCGCGAGCGAGGCGTGTTTTAGGTCGGCGCTGGCCTTTCAAGAACATGACGCGGTGGCGTTGAACAATTTGGGACTTGTGCTGATGGCGCAGGAGCGACTCCCGGATGCCGAAATGGCTTATCGCAAAGCCTTGCAGTGCAACCCGGATTATCCGGATGTACTGAACAATCTGGGGATCCTCTTCCATTCCCAGAGACGCCTTGACGAAGCAGAAGCCAGCTATCTGAGGGCGATTCAAATCAAGCCGGACTATGCGGAGGCTTTCAATAGTTTGGGAGTTACGTTAAAAGCCCAAGACCGCTTGAACGATGCAGAGGCCAGTCATCGAACCGCGCTTAGGTTACTGCCGGGTTATGTCCTTGCCCACAACAACCTTGGAGTAGTCCTCAAGGAACAAGGTCGTCTCGATGAAGCCGAGGCTACTTTCAAGCACGCTCTGGATATCGATCCGAACGATGCTGGCGCCTGCAACAATCTGGGAATTATTCTGGCGGATCAGGGGCGGCCGGCAGAAGCAATTGCCCTCTTTCGGCGCGCAGTGAAATCCGATCCAGACTATACGTCCGCACACACCAATCTTTTGTTCCACTGGAACTATTTTGGCGATTCGATACGTACCGAACTCCTCGAAAGTGAGCGTCTTTTCGGTCAAGCCCTCACGCGAAAAGCCCACACACCATTTTCATCCTGGTCATGCGAAAGCCAACCCAAACGTCTCCGCGTCGGATTTGTGTCAGGTGATTTCAAGAATCACCCTGTGGCCTATTTTCTGGAAGGGGTGCTTGCGCATCTTGACCCGGCCCAGCTTGAGCTCATTGCCTATGCGAACCACCGTTCCGACGATGAAATCACCGCTCGCCTACACGCCAGATTTTCCACCTGGCACTCGATTGCCGATTTGAGTGACACAGCAGCTGCACGTTTGATTCACGAGGATCGACTGCATCTCTTGATTGATCTTTCCGGCCACACCACCGGAAATCGCCTGCCTGTTTTCGCCTGGAAGCCCGCGCCGATACAGATTTCATGGCTTGGCTATTTTGCGACCACCGGCGTTGAGCAAATGGACTATGTCCTGGCGACGGCTACGGAAGTACCGGCTGATGCAAGGCATCGATTCACCGAATCCATTTGGTATTTGCCCGAGACCCGGCTGTGTTTCAATCCGCCTGCGGGCAACATTCCCATCGAAGAGCTACCCGCTCGACGCAATGGCTTCGTTACCTTTGGTTGCTTCCAGACTCTTGCCAAGATTACTGACGACGTCCTCCGGATGTGGGCAGAGCTCTTGACGGCCCTGCCGCAGGCCCGACTGCGGTTTCAGCATTTCCAGTTGGCTGTGCCGACCGTGCGTACGGATTTCATACAACGAATGGAGGCACTCCACATCGATCCCTATCGCGTAACCCTTTACGGTGGGGCTTCCCGCGAAGCCTATCTGGCGGCACACAACGAGGTCGACATCATCCTCGACACCTTTCCCTATCCCGGCGGAACAACGACCAGCGAGGCACTGTGGATGGGCGTGCCCACCCTGACACTGGCGGGATGCACCATGACCGAAAGGCAAGGGGCAAGTTTGCTGACAGCGGCAGGATTGCCGGACTGGGTGGCAAGCACTCGAACCGAGTACGTGGCGAAGGCTATCGCCTTCGCCAATGATCTGGTCAGTCTGTCAGACTTGCGTTCATCACTAAGACAGAAGGTTTTGATGTCCCCGCTGTTTGACGCCCCCCGTTTCGCTCGCCACTTCGAGCAGGCGCTGTGGCAGATATGGCTTGCGCATCAACCCCGCAGCGACAACGAGAAACCGACTTGAACCAGAACCCCGACCGAAGCCTGGCGACACACCAGACCGATGGCGTTCTAGTATTGGCGCTCGCATATCTTGCCCTGCCCAATCTGATATTTGCCTTTGGCTGGTTTCTGCCGCCGGTTGCACTTGTTCTGTGCGCCGCCATGCTTCACTTTCTTTTCAAGGCAGTGGGACCGAAGCCGATTTCATGGGACGCCGGCTATTCCCGCCAAGCTGTCCTGCTGATACTTGCCACCAGCCTTGCGTGGGCGGCGTTTGGGGGAGGCAGTCACTTTGTATACGCCAATCCGGACTGGGTGGTTCGCGATGCCGTTCTGGGTGACCTGGTGTTTGCGGAGTGGCCGCTGAACTATGTAACGGCGGAAGGCGTCAATTTGATATTGCGCTCGGCAATCGGCTATTTTCTTCCGCCGGCACTATTCGGCAAGTTGTTCGGCGTCGCGCACCTCGATCTGGCGATCTACCTCTGGACTGCTGCGGGCGTAATGATTTTTCTCCTCTTGCTGCCGCTACCCGGGCAAGCCGGATGGCGCCTGGCATCGGGCCTGCTGCTTGTGGTCTTTTTTAGCGGCATGGATTTCGTAGGTCAAGTCATCTCGACCGAATCACTGCCCGAATTCCCGCAAAGACTTGAGTGGTGGGTTCCATTGAGCTACCCGTCGCTAACCGGGCAACTCCTTTGGGCGCCCAACCACTGCCTGCCGATATGGATCGGTGCGGCATTGATCCTCCGGCATTGGAATACCCGGGAACTGCCTGGCCTCAGTGTCGCACTGCTGCCACTGACGCTGATATGGACGCCTTTCGCGGCTATCGGCCTGGCGCCATTCGCGCTGCTCGGCACCATCGTTTCGGTTCGAAAATATGGCTGGCAAACCATGCCGTGGAGTTCCCTGGTTTCCGCGGCCGTTTTCTGTTTGCCAATCTGCCTCTTCTTGTTGCTCGATCTGGGTGGCATCGATTCCAGACTTGCAAACACCCCGACCAGCGGACCGGTGAGTTATCCCTCGCAGGCGGCGACACCCCACGCCTATTTTCTGTTTGTTAGCTGTGAATTCCTGTTCCTTGCCCTGGTGCTGGCCCCTCACGTTCGACAGTTGCGGGGAGCGTTTGCCGTTGCCGTGCTCTTGCTGCTTGCCCTGCCGATGATCCGCTTCGGCCCGTCCAATGATGTCCTGCTGCGCCTGTGCGCTCCGCCGCTTGTGGTTCTGCTCGTGGTATGCCTGCAAACGCTGCTTGCCCGGACCCGGTCGCTATTCAGGTCGAGCCTGTGGATTGCAGGTCTGTTTCTCGTCATAGGCGGCCACACCGCGTTCAACGAGTTTTGGCGCGCGGCATCTTACCGCCGGTGGCCCGCCGACTATCAGGTAACCCTGGCCGATCGACAGGACGGACGACCGGCGACGCACTATGCCGGACGCCTTGGTTCGTCTCCGATAAGCCAGCTGCTCATGCCTCTGCCGGAGCCTCGCCGCAGCGTCAGCGCAAGGCCGTCCGGCACCTGAGCCCAGGGATGCCGGTCAGGCCGGCCAATCGACACCGGCGGTCTGTTTCTCTTCCCACATCGAGAAGTAGAGATCTTCCAGTGAACGGACAAACAGGTTCATGTCAAACAGGGGCGCGGTGCGCCGACCGGCGACCAGACGTGCCCGGAGCTCCTGCAGGCGTTGCGGATTATTGTAGAGATCCACGCACAGGCCCAGATACTCGTCCCAGGAGTGGGTAACGCATTCCGGCAGGCCCGCGGCGGTGACCAGGCTGGCGCCAACCCGGCCGGCAAAGGTCTCTCCCAGCAAGGTAACCATCGGCACGCCCGCCCAAAGCGTATCGATACCCGAGGAATGCGAGTTGTACGGGGACGGATCGAGTGCCACGTCGGCCAATTGCAAACGCGCCAGATGATCCGCGCGCGACGCGGCATAAGGCGCAAAGACAATGCGCTCTGCAGACACGCCGCGCGCTGCTGCCTCGCGAACCAGGTTATCGGCCGCTTGGCCGCTCGGATGTGTCAGCCAGAGGCAACTACCGGGGATCTGACTCAGCAGGCGACACCAGACATCAAAAACCTGCGGATTGAACTTGTACCTGTTGTTCATCGAGCAAAACACAAATGCGCCCTCGGGCAGCCCTGCTTCGGCGCGGCTTGGCGCATCGCCAATGACCTGTGTCGCATCCATCGGCAAATAGCAATGCGGCAGCCGCGCAATGCGCTCGACAAAGAAATCCGCGTGCTCGTCAGGGATGACAATCGGATCTGCGATCAGGTAATCCGCCAGTCGCTGCAGGCCCATTGTTCCTGCATAGCCGATCCAGTTGGCCTGAATGGGCGCGACTCTTCGCGCCAAGGCCGCTGGCCGCCCCCCTTTGGTCCATCCTTGCAGGTCAACCAGGATATCGATATCGTCCTGTGCGATACGCGCGGCGCTCGACTCGACGCCGAGCGGCCCGATGTCGACAAAGTGCTCGCAGGCGCCGGCCAGTCGCTGTCGAATCGCACTGCCGTCATCGCGCCCCATGGAATAGACGAATATCTCGACCCGGGTTCGGTCATGCAATTCGATGACTTGAGGAATCACGTGGGCAACTGGATGGTCCTTGACCAGATCGTAGGACACATAGCCAATCCGGAGACGGTTCTTCTCGCCGGTAGCACTATCGCGCCGGCTGACAAACGACGGCGCGTTGCGAAAATAGGGCGGAATTTCCGTGCCGGCAAAGGCTTCGGCAATGCGCCGCAACTCCGCAGCAGACAGCCCGGGAATGGCAAGTGCATTCAATGGCGCTATGCCGACGCGCTCGAAATCCCCGGTCAGAACGCGCAGACGTTGCACTGCCTCCGTCAATCCATCCCAACGGCACGTTGCAAGCCCTGCGAAAATCAGGTTCCCCAGATAAACCGGATTGTCAGGAGCATCCTCCAGCAATGCCGAGTAGCAGACGAAGGCCTCTTCACGCCTTCCGGAGTTGGCCAGAGCCTGCGCCAGCGTATCGATGGCCGCATCGAAATCACCCGGATACAGTTCGATCGCCTTGAGCAGAAAGGGTACGGCCTCGCCCCAGCGATTCATGTGGCAGAAGGCCTCGCCCTTGTTCTTCCACACCTCCGGGTCGCTGCCGTCAAGCGCCAGGGCGCGATCAAAACAATCCACCGCCTCGTCCCAGCGCAACACTACCGCCAAGCAAATGCCGAGATTGTTATACAACTCAGGATCCTTGGCATTCTGCCGTATCGCCTGCTCCAGCACCGGCAGCGCGGCATCGTAGTCGCGCTGGCCAATCAGCCCGAACGACAGCGCCTTCAGGACATACGGATGATTGGGCAGCAGCCGCAGCAAGTCGCGCGCGGCTGGCACAATTTCATGAAATTTGCCTTGCTCGACCAGCCTGATCAGCGGCGCCAGCCGCGCTTGAATGCTTTCCGCAAGATGCCCGCCGCCATGCCCCGCGCGGCCTGGCTTAGGCTTCATGACCACCATCCGTCCGCCCAGGCGTCGCCGCATCCGGGCGCGATTCCAGATAGCGGAAGAAGACATCCTCCAGCGAAAGTGCCGGACGGATTTCAAGAATGGTGTGCCCTGCCGCGCGCAGCGCGTCAAGCAGCGGCCATAGCTGGTCGCGGCGAGTGTCCATGCGCCAGCGGCCACCCGTTTCTTCGACCTGATCCGACAGCCGGGTCACGCCTGACGATCTCACCGTCACCGTTTGTGCGTCATGCAACAGATCACCGGGGGACTGCACGGCAACCAGCTCGCCGCGATGAATCAGGCCGAAACGATCTGCCAGCCGCTCCACATCGTGCAACACATGCGAGGTCAGAAAGATCGTGCCGCCGTTGCTCCGATACTCGCCGAGAATATCGACGACATCCTTGCGCCCTACCGGATCGAGACCGGAAAGCGGCTCGTCGAGTATCAGGAGCCTTGGCTGTATGGCCATCGCATGGGCCAGCGCGGCGCGCTGCGTCATGCCCTTGGAAAAGCTGTGAATCCGCTTCATGGCCACGTGCGCGAGATCGAAACGTTCCAGCCATTGCATGCAGTGTCCGCGCGCGTCCGGTGGCTTTACGCCATGGATCGACAGCCCCATGGTCAACAGTTCCAGCGGCGTCAGGTAGTCGTAGAGGCTGGGGTTCTCCGGCACATAACCCAGGCCACGCCGCGCCTCGGGCAGTGAAACGTCCATGCCGAACAATTCGGCACGGCCGGAGGTCGGCCTCAGTACCCCGGTAAGCACCTTAATGGTCGTACTCTTGCCGGCGCCATTGGGGCCGATGAAGCCGAACACCTCGCCCTCACCCACGCTCAGCGAAACATTGCGCACCGCCTCAAATGCCGGAGTCATCCACCCGCGTGGGTAGGTCTTGCTCAAACCGCTGATCGAAATCGCTGCGTTCATTTTTGCGGACGATTGAGAAGGACGGGAACCCCCTTCGGGTCGACCCCGAAACCAAAGCCAAAGGGATCGACAGGCAGCCTGACCACAAGGCCGGCGCTTACCAACTCCGACAACTCGACCAGAGGCTTGCCATGCCGATCCGAATAAACCATGGCGGCACGACGCAAGACCCCGAGATCACGCAGTCGCTGGGCGCGAATATGCAGATAGTCGGCAAAATCCTTGCGCTTTGCCTGTTTCGCCAGGGCCTCCACAATGCGAGCGGCCAGATCGACGTCCTGAGTCCGATCCAGCCAGCGCGCAGCAAAATTCTCGAGCAGCAGGCGCTCGTCGGCATTGGGCAGTTTCGGCGCGGCCTGCAGCAGCCACTCCGACGCGGCCAGGTGGTCCCCCATGAAATGCACCAGATTGAATGCGTAATAAAAAGGCGGCTGATAATCATAGAAGCGCGACAGGGTGGCGCGCCGCAGGATCACCTGGGCAGCCTCCACCTGCCCCTCCCAGGGCAGGATCGCGGCGGCAATGTAATAGTTGTCTTCGTGCGCAGGATTGAGCCAGGACGCGTCGCGTTGAACCAGGCCCAGAACGCGGAAGTCCTCAGGATTCATTTTGAACGTCTCGGTCACCAGGGCGCGGATCGCGGCCCAGCTTGCGGCAAGGTAGCGGTCGCCGCCGGCCATCACGACTTGGACAAATACCGGCAGAGCGATGGCGATCTCTGCGTTCACCTGAGCCCGCTTGATGCCCGGCAAACGACCCTGCGCATACACGAAGACCGCACACCCCATCAGCAACGCCGCTATCGCCTGCCAGGGCCAGCGCCGAGCACCGCGCATCAAAAAAACTCGCGCCGCGAAAAGGTGATCACGGCAAGGGACAGCAGTACCGTCACATACCCTGTGGCCAGCGTCAGGCCATAGATGACGGCGCCATCGCTCAAGGGTACGCCATACATCGACCAGATTCGCCAGTCGAGGCGGGAAAGATCCGGCAACAGCCACTGGATGACCTGCATCAGCGGCCCAAAGCGATTCATGATGTCGGCGTCGCCATCGGCACCGCGGGCAAGATAGTCGAGCGCCGCGCCAAGGCTTTTGCCGCCCACCGCAAATGCGGCGCCCAGCGCGACGGGAAGCATTTGCACGGTCGACAAAGTGGCGATCCAGAGGGTGAATGCCGCAACCACCACCGCGTCAACCCATAATCCGATGATGGCAAGCCAGTAGGGCCAGCCAAGTTGCACCCCGTAGCCCTGCTCATAGTGCGAACCGGCGGAAACCACCGAAAACCATAACAGGCCACCCAGCAGAACAGACGCCACCGCCAGAAGGCAAACCACGCCGGCGAAGCGCCCGAGAATATAGGCCGCGCGTGAAACAGGATAGGCCAGCGCGTAAAGAACGGTACGCCGTTCCACCTCGCGCGCCACCAGTTCCTGCACCCAGAACACTGCAAACAGGACGAGGCTGAAACGAATGCCGGACATACCCACGTCGATCGTAACGGTCCGCGGTTGTCGCGGCGAAAAGGCAGACGCAAGAAAGGCGACGCCGACCAGCAGCGCGCCGAGTATCAGAATGAGCACTACCGCCCGACTGCGAATGCCGGAGCGTAATGCTGAAATGCAGAAAGGCCACATAGGAATAAAAGTAGCGCGCCGTGGCGCGCTACTTTTGTCAGGCAAAACAATAATCAGCTTGCGTTGGCCTGGGTGAGAGCGAGGGCAGCGGTAGTATTTGTCGAGGTACAGCCGCTTGTCGCGCAAGTGGCAGTTGACTTGACACCGCCACCGCCGGTACCGCCACCAAAGGCGAACTTGCCTTTTGAAGATCCGGACACCACGCCAAATGAAGTGCCCGTCTGACTATAGCCCATATGGACATTTGCCGAACACTTGGGCGTGAAGCTCACCTTCACGAAAGTCGAGGTCGTGGCATCTGCGGTGATTTCGGCGCCGGCACCGGCCGTCGTCGCTGCATTACAAACCGTTCCGTCCGTGGCCGCATGCGACAAGGAACTTACTGCGGTAGCCGCCACGAACGTCAAAATCATAATTTTTTTCATAATATATTCCTCAAGAAGGATAAATGATTAAGTCGTCGAGTTGGCAACGGCCTGCGTCAGCAGATTCTTGGCGTCCGACTGCGCTGACTTGTCCTCGGCCTTCTTGGTGTACTCGGTGAATTGAGGAATGGCGATCGCCGCCAAAATACCGATAATGGCCACCACGATCATCAGCTCGATCAGGGTAAAACCCTTTTGCATTGAAGACTTCATAAGATTACTCTCCTTGATTAGATGGGGTTTCCCCCGCGGACCTACAGACCCTCACTACTTACTATCTACCTGCGTAGTCATTTCTATGCAAGGTATGTGCCGACGGGCAAACGCCCTGAACAAGCTCATGCCACATCCCGGAGTGACAAAAAACGTCACCAGCGGGCCTGAGATAGTCAGTAGACCTGCGGTGATTGAAACTCCGTCGGCAGGCGCGTGCTAACGCAGTGCCTGCAGGCGCGAAATACCGCCCACTGTCCAGTAGTCTGGATTGGCATGGCGATGTTCCGCTTTCAGGAAGCTCGCCAGCGCGGATGGGGCCATGCCCTCGGCCGCGGCCCGAAGGATCATTCGGCGGCTGATTTCGGGTGAAGCAAACGGGCTTTCGCAAAGCCACTTGAGGCGGGTGGAATCGCTGGCGGCAAACCAGGATGAATAGTGTTCGCTCATCTCCAGTTGTTCGTATGCGGCGGCGGCAAACCAGTCGGCTTCCCGGTTTTCCGTCGACAGGGCTTCGAACCGCTCGCAGGGCGGAAAAAACGGTTGGTCGAGTTCCACTTCGCTCACGCTGACCAACTGCCGGAGTGCATCCACTGCCGTGCTGCGGCGCCCCAGATCGAGCGCCACCCGCGCCAGGGTGGCCAGCCCGGTCGGTGTCGGGGAATTCCGACAAAAATCGACCAGCATTGCAAGAGCCTCCTCAAGCGCTGCAAGGCGACGCGCGAGCGACAAGCCGATGAACCTGCAAGCCGCATAGAGGATGATCGCCTCTCCATAGGCACAATTCACAATATCGTCTTCTGAAAACTCGAATGATTGTGCAAAGGGCTGGCTCAGTATCGCCTCTAGCGCCCGGGAACGTTCAGCGTCGCTTAGCAGCAACTGCTCGGGCGCGAGGACCAGAAGCCCCTTCGCGGCCAGGAGGGCCGCGCGGTCTGGTTTCGCCGCAAAAAGATTCAGTTCAAACGAATCCAGGGTCTCATCGCTACCCATCGGCACCAGGCCGCTGGAATCACCCAGCAATCGGTATGTCCGGTACCCCAAAGCTTCAAAAATCCAGCGCAGCGCGCTGTTATTGGCCGCCACATCCTTGAATTCGTACATGACCAGCGGCGACTGGCGAGCGAAGAAGTCCCGGCCCCCGGCAACGATTCGGGCCTCCTGGCCCTCGGCATGGATTTTGACAAAATCGATCGATGGCCACGAGAATTCCCGTGCCTGAAGATCCAGCGTCGACACGCTTACTCGCTCGGAGTTCGCAGAATGCATCGCACCTTCACCCAGCCTGTTGTGTTCACCGGATTCGGCAATCGACAACCACCCGTCCTTCTTTGCATCGGCGAGTGCGCAGGCCGAAATCGTCAGGTTGGCCAAGGCATTCGCCTCACGACTGGTTTCGAGGTGAGACCGGTTTCCACTCCCGGGTTCAAACGCGACGACCATCCCGGACTTGCCGACGGCGCGAGCCATGGGCAGGCAGTAGAACCCGACATCGGCCCCGATATCAACTGCATTCATTCCCGGCTCCAGCCAGCACAGAAGAAAACCAAGCTCACGCTCAAGCCATTTTTCCTGTTCGAGCAGGACCAGGGTCGATATGCAGCGCAAGGTCGCCGGGACAGAAACCGATATTCCGTCGGCGGTTTTTAGCAAAATCGAATCATGGGCTCCTTCGTCTTGCGAATCCTGTTGCCGATTCTCCGTCGAGGGCTGTTGCCGATTGATGTCCGCAACAGCCATTTTGGCCGCCCGCGGCTTCTCGGCAATCATGTTCAAGCTGACGCGAACCCCCTTGAACTCGACTGAACTGGTGTCATTGAACAGGCCGAAATCGCCTACTCGTCTAATGTCACGAAAACCGGCCTCACGCAGAAAGCGCGTAAGGAACTCCTCATTCAAGCCGGCCAAATGGTAATCGTGCGCGTCTGTATGCCCGCCAAACAGCATTCGCATCACGAAGAATCGCTCGTCGGTGGTCAATCCTGTCTTCTCAACGAGCAACCGGCCAAGTACGTTCAGGTCGGGAACGCTGATGAAAACCAGTCCGCCCGGCACCAGGACACGAAGCCATTCCCGCAGCGCGCTGCTTAGTTCGCCCCTGTAGTCAAAATGTTCGACGATATGCGAAGCATATATCGCGGAAAACGTGTCATTCGCAAACCGTGACAGATCGTTGGCGTTGCAGACGTGGTCCACCTGTGGCGCAGGATTCACGTTCAATATTTCCCATGCATCGGATCGTTGCTTGCCGCCTACGTGAAGTCGGCGGCCGCTTCCAATGTGAAAATTCGCTTCGATTGCTGACACTACGTTTGGCTTGACTGTTACCGTCCAGCCCGATTCCCCGTTATCGCCATCGCAGCCGACAGGCAGATTCAGCAACGCGGCGACATCCCGCGTCGGCGCCTGCTTGAACCCGACGGCGGTAATGTCGGTATTGCTGCAGTCCGCAGAAACATGGCCAAAGCCGGCAGCCTGCAATGCGGCTGTCAGACTCGCCTTCGAGAACCCGGTCTTGTGGGCAAAGAAATCATTGCCACTGCGCTCGATCTCCTCGCCGTATCCATACACCACATCGCGAATTGTTATTGGGCCGGCGGGCGACTGGTACAGCACGTCACCGATATCGAGATCCTTTTCGGCAACCTCCCGCATCAGCCAGGCAATATCCGGAACGCGGATGTACACGAAGCCGTCACCCTTGAGTACGTGACAGAACCCCGCCAGGACCCGGGCAACATCATGATGGTGGTAATGCTCCAGGTTGTGTGAACAATAGACCGAGTCGTAGTGCCCTTCGATCAAGGTTCCAAGCTCGCGCGCATCGCAAAGAACATCCGGATTGCAGGCCGGATCGATATCCAGCATCACGTTCTCCCAGCCGTCATAGATGGATGGAAGCGAAATGTCCTTGCTGTTGCCGCCGACATTGAGAACCCGTTTTACTTTGCCATCCGCCGGATACGGCTCTGCGTTGGCGGGAACCTCAGGTGCCGACTGATCTGCCAAGGCGACTTGGCCGCCGGTGATCTCCGAACGACTGTTGAATTCATCCGAACTCTCAATACGGGCATGACCCCCGCTCTGCAATCGCTTCAAGTATCTTGGGGCGACGGCTGAACCGAGTTGCCTGTCCAATGCCTCCAGCGCCAAAAATGCCAAGTCATATGCACCAACAATATCGTGGAGCAAGGCTGCCAGCTTTTTGAGTTTGACGGCTGGCAACGTATCCCAAGCCATCCAGTCCTTTACGTAGTAGGCATCGGCCCAGACTCGCTGGCCAAATCCCAGGAAGGGATGCTGCGGGCTCATCACCGGCTTGAAAGACCTCGATCCCATTCCAGGAAAATCGTGAAACTGAAAGCCGTTTCCGCGCAAGAACGCATCAATGTCCGAAAACATCGGCTGCTTCTTGTAGAGCTCCAGAAAGCAGACCTCAGTCTGGATCAGGACGGCACGATTGAGGATCTCCGATGCATTCTGAAAAATGCTCAGTTCGCTTCCCTGTGCGTCGATCTTGATGAAATCGACATCGTCAATCCCGGCGATGTCGTCGAGGCGCACGGTGGTGATGGGATGCTGCGCCACCGGGGTGACAACCTCACTCAGGTGATGAAACTTTTCCAGCAAGAGCGTGTTCGGCTCGAACAGCGACCCGGTCGGACTCCAGTTCGTCTCGTGGAAAATTCCCGGTTTGCCGTCGCCGACAAAGTAAGGATAGAAACGGTGCGGTGCGCCGAATTGTTCATTCAGCTTTTTGCAGGCAACCGCATCCGGCTCAAACCCGATCAGGCGAGCCCGCTTTGCATCGACAAGACTCTGATAGGACGGCGAATCGACCATTGCAGCGCCGACATCGAGCACCGTCACCACCGAATCGTCGTTCAGGAATTCAAAAAAGCTCCACATACCCATGTCCGATACATTGAAAAAATTCAGCAAAATAACAGGGGCTACCTGGCCCCTGCAGTTTCAGGCGCATCCGCCTCCGTCAAGCAGCGGTGCCGCCGGGCGGATTGCAGAATCTATGTCTTGCCGGATTCGACAAGCTCGCCGACTTCGTCGATCTGCTGCGGATCGAGAAACTGCTGCGCGTATTTCAGATAGACCTTTTCCTTGACGAAAACATCGAACAGGTCGGGATCGATATGGCCGTTCTTCTTGAAATTGGCCATGATGCCCATCGCCTGCGACAGCTTCATGCCCGGCTTGTAGGGGCGGTCGCGCGCGGTGAGCGCTTCGAAGATGTCGGCGATGCCCATCATCCGCGCCTGCACTGACATCTGCTCGCGGGTCAGGCCCTTGGGGTAGCCTTTGCCGTCCATGCGCTCGTGATGGCCGCCGGCGTATTCAGGCACATTGGTCAGGTGCTTGGGCCAGGGCAATTGTTCCAGCATCTTGATGGTGGCGACGATGTGGTAATTGATGACGTCGCGTTCCTTCAGTGTCAGGGTGCCGCCACGGATGGTCAGGTTGACGACCTCGTCGGCAGTGAGGAACTCGGTTTCGACGGCGTCGACATTGCGCCACTTGCGGCGACTGCCGATGTCGCGCACGCGCTGCAGGTCGGCGTCTTTCATGGCCTCGCCGCCCATGTTGGTCTTGCGCAGGAACTCGCGGTCCTCGTCCAGCACGCGGACTTCGTCGTGGTAGCCCTGCCAGATCCGCGCATCCTCCTCGGCGTCCACTTCCTTGCGTAGTTCGAGCTGCTTGCGCAGCGCGGCAATCTCGGTATCGCGCTTGAGCACTTCGAAGCGGGTGTCGATCAGATGGACGCGATCAAACAGGGTTTGCAACTTGGTCGCCTTGTCCACGATATGCACCGGCGTGGTGACCTTGCCGCAATCGTGGAGCAGGCCGGCGATCTTGAGTTCGTAGCGATCGCGTTCATCCATCTTGAATGACGCCAGAGGCCCTTCCTTCGCCGCGTCCGCCGCCTCGGCCAGCATCATGGTCAGCGCCGGCACACGCTGGCAATGGCCGCCCGTATAGGGCGATTTCTCGTCAATCGCCAAGTTGATCAGGTTGATCAGGGCCTCGAACAATTCTTCGAGCTGGGTGATCAGCAGGCGGTTGGTCAGGGCAATGGCGGCCTGCGAGGCCAGCGACTCTGCCAGGCTTTGATCTGCGGCTGAGAACGGGTTGACCTGATGTGTGACGGGGTCCTGAGCGTTGATCAGCTGCAGTACACCGATGATCTCGCCCTCGTGATTCTTCATCGGCACGGTCAGAAAAGACTGCGAGCGATAGCCGGTCCGCTCATCGAAGCTGCGCGTGCCTGAAAAGTCGAAGCCGGCCTCGGTATAGGCGTCGGCGATGTTGACGGTCTCGTCGTGAATGGCGGCATAGGCGGCCACCATCGAGTCGTTGTGTTCGCCCTTGGCGTTGGTCAGCGGCAGATTCGGAAAGTTGATGGCGTTGCCGGTGGTGCCGCCCATGGCGACGTGCAGCGAATCGGTGCGCAGGATCTCGAAGCGCAGCGCCTTGCCGTCCTCCGTCATGCGGTACAGCGTTCCGCCATCGGCATGGGTGATGGTCTTGGCCGCGATCAGTATGGACTCGAGCAGCCGATTGATGTCGCGCTCCTTGGAGAGCGCGGCGCCGATGGCATTGAGTTGCTCGAGGCGGCGAAACAGGTCGCTGGAGTTATCCATGGACATTCCTTACTTGATGCAGACGGCCCTTACCTGCTTGAGATCGGTCACCCCTTGCAAGGACTTTTCCAGACCATCCATCTTCAGGGTCAACATGCCGTCTTCCAGCGCCTGGGCGACCAGTTGCACGACGCGGGCGCGCTCCACAATCAACTTCTTCTGCGGCTCGGTGCCTATCATCAACTCATGCAAGCCGACACGTCCCTTGTAGCCGCTTCCGCCACAGGTATCGCATCCCTTGGCGCGGGTGAACACAAACTTGCCATCCTTGCCATAGTCTTTGAGCAGGCGCGCTTCGGTCTCTGCGTAAGCGGCCTTCAGATCCTTCTTGAACGCCGTGGTATTTTCGAGTTCGCTGCAATATTCCTTCATGAACAGCCGGATCTCCTCGGCGTCCGGCGTGTAGGCTTCCTTGCATTTGCACAGGCGCTTAGCCAGGCGCTGGGCCAGAATTCCCAGCAGGGCATCGGAGAAGTTGAAGGGGTCCATGCCCATATCGAGCAGGCGAATGATGGATTCGGGCGCGCTGTTGGTGTGCAGCGTAGCGAATACCAGGTGGCCCGTAAGCGATGCCTCGATGCCGATGCCGGTGGTTTCGGCATCGCGCATTTCGCCCACCATGATGATGTCCGGGTCGGCTCGGAGGAAGGCCTTCATCACCATCGGGAAGTCCATTATCTTCTTGTTGACCTGTACCTGACGCAGGCCTTTCTGGGTAATTTCCACCGGATCTTCGGCGGTCCAGATCTTGGTATCCACCGTATTGAGATAACCCAGCACCGAGTGCAGCGTGGTGGTCTTCCCGGAACCGGTCGGGCCGCAAACAAAGAACAGTCCGTAAGGCTTGGAGATGGTCGCCTTGAGCTTGGTCAGGTTGGTCGGCAACACGCCGAGTTTATCCAGCGGAATAGGCTCGCCACCGGCAAGAATACGCATGACGACGTCTTCGA
>JBIJDI010000251.1:0-4482 GCA_044344235.1 Sulfuritalea sp.
TTCGACGCCGCCGGTGGAGGGAATCGTCGCCACTCGCAGTTCGATATCGAGCGGGCCGTACTTCTTGAACTTGATCTTGCCGTCCTGCGGCTTGCGGCGCTCGGCAATGTCGAGGTCGCACATGATCTTGAGTCGCGCCACCATCGCGTTGCGGTAGCTGGCCGGCACTTCGATGTACTTTTGCAGCGAACCATCGCGGCGGAAGCGGATCAGCACCTTGTCCTTGCCCAAGCCCGGCTCGATGTGAATATCAGAGGCACCCATCTGATAGGCGTCGACGATGATCTTGTTGACCAGTTTTACCAGTTCATTGTCCGCTGCGGCGGAGACATCGTCACCACTACTGCCTTCGCCATCCGTCTCGCCATCATCGAGGGTCGACAGCAGATCGCCGACCGAGCTGTCATCCGTGTAGCCGGGAACGCCGACAGCGCCGAACAGCAGATCGAGCATCTGCACGTACTCGTGGTTGGTGGTGACCCGATAGAGGACTTTCGCGCGCGGGAAGATGTTGTTGACGATGCGCGAACCCTTGACCTGCTCGGGGTCGAGACAAACCACCATGATGCCTTCGGAGCCCTCTTCCACGGGAGCCCACTTGCCCTGCTCCAGAAACTCCCGCCTGAGGTTCTTCAGCAGGTCGGCCGGCTTGACGCGATCGGATTTGAAGGACTCGTAAGGGACATTGAAGAACTTGCCCAATGCCTCGCCCAAAGCCTGATGCTTGACCTGAAACTCATTGACCAGAACCTCTTCGATATCCAGATTCTTTCGGCGCGCAGTGCGCGTGGCGAGTTCCAGTTCCTGGGCCGATATCACGGCGTCGGACACCAGGTAGTCGTACTTGGTCTTGACCGCGGCGGCCGGCTTGCTGCGCTGGGTGAAGGCGATCGCCAGCGTCTCGCAAAGCCCCTTGACGCCTTCTTGAGCTATGGCCGTGAATGGACTACCGGCCTTGTTGTTGATGATCTGCACGACGCCCAGCATTTCGCTGCTTTGGGCATCGATGATCGGCGCCACCAGCATTTGCTTGGTCCGATAGCCCGTCCGCTTGTCGACTTCCTGCAGGAAGCGCAGCGATGGATTGATCGCCTTCAGCTCTGCTTCGTCATAGACGTCGCGGATATTGACGGTCTTCTTGGCCAGTGCGACATGACCGGCAATGCTCTGGTCGGCGATCGGCAGGCGCAGATCCTTGAAAGACGTAAGGCCCGTCTTGATCTTGGAAACGATGGAGGCCTTGTCCTCGCCGACGGAATAGATCGTCAGGCGATCGGCATTGAACAGGCTGCAAATCTCGCCGGACAGCTCCAGCATGATTTCGTCGATGTTGGATGTGGCGTGAACCTTGTTGGTAACAACCTGCAGGTTCTTGAAAAAAGCCAGGCGGCTGTCCACATCGGACGCGGCCTCGGCAGGTGCAGCGGCTACGGCACTCATTCGACTGACTCCATGGCACCCGCGCGCGCCCTCATGCCGCCATCAAGCAGGACTGCATGAAATCCGCGCTGGGAAAGCAAAAATGCGGCAGCGGAACTGCGACGTCCCGTCTGGCAATAAACAATGTATTCCTTCGCCGTATCGAGCGCCGCCGAAGCTTGACGAATGTCGTTGAGCGGAATGTTGAGGGCGCCCGGATAGCCATCGCTCTGATACTCGGCCGGAAAACGTACATCGATCCAGATTGCGCCGGACGCCACCCGTTGCGCCGCCTCGTCGCCGCTCACCTTCAGCAGCAGCGGCGCCAGCAGCAGCTGGTTGAAATCCTGCTTCGACAGGCGCAACAGCGTGCCATCCGTATTCATCGTCACGGTGGCGTTGCGCACCGTGTCGGCCACCAGGGCATCTTCACCGAAGGCGTCGCCTTCCTTGAGCTCCGCCAACTGCACTGGAGATCCCGCAACCAGCCGGGACACCTTGCAACGTCCGCTTTCGATCAGGTAGTAGTAGTCGCCGGGGTCACCCTGCTTGATGATGGTCTCGCCGCGCTTGGCGGGAACCCGCCGAAACTTGGCCAGCAGGGCCTGAATGTTCGCCGGGGGCAGGGAAGCGAAAGTGCCGACGGTAAGATTATCCACGGCAAACATGCCGGACATCATGCGCCAGTCCGTCTGATCAGCTTCCTTTGCGCTCTCGCTCGGAGCGGCCAGTTGATTCCAGGTCATCACGATATCGAGCGTATCTTCATCGAGGCTCAGCAGTTCGACCTCGGTGATGGCCTTGCTCCCCGCCGGTGTCTTTCCGCCACGCGCGACCGGACTCGCCGTGAACTCATGTCCCCCGACCAGAACGCGTGAAGTGCCATCCGGCATACGCGCCCAAAGCTGCCCTCGCACGAGATACGCTACCTGGCCGCTCCAGTCGGCGGCTTGAAACGGATCGGTGTCGCGGGCGAAACTATGCAGGCGACACCGCGGCAGTAGTTCGCGCAAGCCTTCACTGCCCAGTGACATCAGGGGTTGCAGACGGGCCAGCAGGTCGACGCTCACCGTTTCAGCCATGATCAGATCTCAAAGAGCTGATTGTTCTGCAACATGCCGGGACGGAACTCGCCGATGCAGTCTTCAATCTCCTGCATGGTCAGCTCGATCTGTCCGGGCTTCAGATGGGTAATAAAGACCTCGGCATCCCGCTGCAGATGCGTCAACTCTTCCAGCAGCATGCTCGGACACAGATGCAGCGACGCTACGGCAAGCCGCTTTTCCCGATCGGAGAACGCACATTCGATGATCAGGTAGCGCAGGTTGCGAATGTTGTTGACCTCATTCCACAGTTCCGGACAGGGTCCGGTATCGCCGGTAAACACCAGGCTGGCGTGTCCGGAATCAAGCTGATAGCCGACTGCAGGCACTGTGTGATTCGCCGGCAGCGGAATCACCTTGCGTCCATCAAGATCGATCGCCTCGCCAACCTTTATCGGGGAAAACCGCAAGAAGGGCTTTTCCACCGACGGAATCACGCTGAAGTCCGGCCAGATGGCCCAGTTGAAAACATGGGCCCGAATGATCTCGAGCGTGGGCTCGGTCGCATGCACAATCACCGGACGACTGCGCATGTCGCCCACCGTATCGACCATGAACGGCAGGCAAGCCAGATGATCCAGGTGCGAATGAGTGATGAAGACGTGATCGATCTGCGCGAGCTCGGCGATCGCCAGATCACCAACGCCTGTTCCAGCGTCAATCAGGATGTCGTTGTCGACCAGAAGCGAGGTGGTGCGCAGATGTCGCCCACCGATGCCGCCGCTGCAACCTAGGATTCGTACCTTCATTGTCGCTATTTTGTCTCGAAAATGGTCACGCCGTCCCAGTTTTCTCCGGGCGGCTCCTTGCGCAGGTGTTCAACGCGCTTGACGTACAAATCATAAAGGTAACGTGGCTTGATGCGCTGCAAATTCATCAACGTCACTTCCGCCTTGTCCCAGTCCTGTGCACGGTAGGCGCGCAAGACCTGATTCCAGAGCTTGATCTCGTCCAGATCATCGGCCGCAACCGCACCCTCTTCGCCGACCGGTTCATAAATGCCGACGGGATCTTCCTTGCCCTTGACGCGCACTCGATCCAGTTCGCGGAAGACAAATTCCTTCTTCAACAATTCGCGCGTGCTCTCGCCAACGATGAAGCCGACCCCGTACTGCTTGGTGATACCCTCAAGACGCGAGCCGAGATTAACTGCGTCACCCATCACGGTATACGACTGGCGCACCGGCGAGCCCATGTCGCCGACGGTCATCGGCCCGGTGTTCACGCCGACACCGATCTTGAGTTCGGGCCAACCGCGCGCCACCAGATCCTTGTTGAGCTCATGCAGCGCGACATGCATTTCCAGGCCGGTGCGAACGGCGTTCTTTGCATGTTCCGGATCGTCGACCGGGGCGCCCCAGAAGGCCATGATGGCGTCGCCGATGTATTTGTCGAGCGTGCCGCGATGCTTGCGCACCACCAGGGTCATGGCGCCGAGGTACTGGTTCATCAGGGTTGCCAGTTCGTTCGGTTCCAGCCCCTCGGAAATCGTGGTGAATCCGCGGATGTCGGAGAACAGCACGGTGAGTTCGGCCTTGCGCCCGGCCATGCTGTAGTTCTCGGGGTCGCGGCTCATCTCCTCCACCAGCTCCGGCGGCACATACTGGCCGAAAAGGCCCGTCAGCTGCCGCTTGGTCCGCGACTCGACAAAATAGCCCCAGGACATGTTCATCGCATACAAGAGCACGATCGCGATCATGCCGTTGGCCAATGGCAGGACGACATGGGAGACATGCCAGAAACTGAAATTCACGCTGAGCAGCAACAACAAGACAATGACGCCGACCACGGTGGCGCGGAACGGCGACAGCATCGGCAGCAGAAAGGCCATCACTGCCCCGGCAATCAGCACCAACAGCACATCGGCGCCCAGTATGTAAGGCGGCTTGTGCTTGATCGAACCATCCAGCATGCCCGCTATCAGATTGGCGTGAATCTCGACCCCGGGGTAGGCCGCCCC
>JBIJDI010000111.1:0-7681 GCA_044344235.1 Sulfuritalea sp.
GTGGCGAGTTCGCGGATGGAGTAGTTGTTCTTCGGGTTGCCGATGTTGTAGATCTTGCCGTTGGCGATGCCGTCCTTGTTGTCGATGATCTTCATCAGCGCATCGATGCCGTCGGAAACGTAGGTGAAGGAGCGCTTCTGGGCGCCGCCGTCGACCAGCTTGATCGGTTCGCCGCGCACGATGTGGCCGAGGAACTGGGTGATGACGCGGGAGCTGCCTTCCTTTGGCGTGTGGATCGAATCGAGGCCGGGGCCGATCCAGTTGAAGGGGCGGAACAGCGTGTACTGCAGGCCTTCCTGCTGGCCGTAGGCGTGGATCACGCGATCCATCATCTGCTTGGCGCAGGAGTAGATCCAGCGCGGCTTGTTGATCGGGCCCAGCACCAGATTGGAGTTTTCCGGATCGAACTCCGGATCCTGGCTCATGCCATAGACTTCAGAGGTCGAGGGGAAGACGACCCGCTTTTTGTACTTCACGGCCTGGCGGATGATCGGCAGGTTGGCCTCGAAGTCGAGTTCGAAGACGCGCAGCGGCTCCTTGACATAGGTCGCGGGCGTGGCAATGGCGACCAGCGGCAGGATGACGTCGCATTTCCGGACGTGGTACTCGATCCACTCCTTGTTGATCATGATGTCGCCTTCGAA
Organism: Sulfuritalea sp.; assembly: GCA_044344235.1. GTDB lineage: Bacteria > Pseudomonadota > Gammaproteobacteria > Burkholderiales > Rhodocyclaceae > Sulfuritalea. Next base: position 645 of record JBIJDI010000111.1, read on the forward strand.
GAAATGAAAGCGCGGGTTTTGCATCAGATCGGTGACACGCTCGGAGTTCATGTCCATGCCATGGACCTCCCAGTCGGTCGTATTCAGGATGCGCTGGGAGAGGTGATGGCCGATAAAGCCATTGACGCCGAGGATGAGTATCTTTTTCATGACAGGGGGAGTGCCGAAGTTCCGAAAATTGCGTTGATCTGGTCGTCTGCTGAGGCTGGCGCCAGTGGTAAACCATCTAATTCTACCGCGAGCAGGCGCAAAAGCCTGCCGTCGCCGCATTCGGCATACAGGTGACTGTCCCGCGCGAACAGCGTCGGATGGCCGCCGTAGGGGCCCGTTTCGCCGGTCGGATGCAGGGAGCGCAGCACCTTCAGGCGGCCTTTTGGGGTATCCGAGAAGGCGCCGGGATAGGGCGGAGCCACGGCGCGGACCAGGTTGTGCACTGCGGATGCCGGCTGGTTCCAGTCGATGCGCCCGTCTTCGGCCTTGCGGCCGCCAAAATAGCTGCCTGCAGCGAGGTCCTGCTGCGTTTCAGTGGCGCGACTAGCCAGCAGGTCGGGGAGTACCCGGTCCAGGGCCATTTCGGCCGCCAGGGTGACCTTGTTGAATACGTCCAGCGCGGTGTCGTCCGGCAGGATGGGCACTGCCTGCTGCGCCACGATGCCCCCGGCGTCGGGTTTTTCCAGCATCCGGTGCATGCTGGCGCCGGTTTCCCGTTCGCCGTGGATGATGGCCCAATTCACCGGCACGCGGCCGCGATACTTCGGCAGCAGCGAGCCGTGCATGTTCCATGCGCCTTGTTTGGGCAGGGACAGCAGCGGCGGCTTCAGCATCAACCGGTAATAGAAGGAAAACAGGAAATCCGGTTCCAGTGCCGCCAGTTCGGCGACTACCGCGGGATCATTGGGATCCTCCGGCGTGATCACCGGTATGCCGTGGCGCGCGGCGAGTTCGGCCACACTGTCGAACCAGATGGTTTCGTCCGGGTTATCCCTGTGAGTGACCACGCGAACCACATCGACGCCATGCGCCAGCAGCGCGGACAGGCAGCGCACGCCTACGTTGTGGTAGGCAAAGACGATGGCACGGCTCATGAGGGCTGGCGGGGGTCCTGTTCGAGGATGGCTTCGACCAGATAGCGCGGGCGGTGGCGCACCTGCTGGTAGATGCGGCCGATGTATTCGCCGAGCAGCCCGATGCCGAACAGGGCGAGGCCGATCAGGAAGAACATCAGCGCGAACAGGGTGAACAAGCCTTCGGCTTCCGGGCCGAGGATCAGGCGCCGCGCGATGAGCAGCACGAACAAGGCGGCTGAGCCCAGCGAAACGAAGATGCCGAGCATGGAAAACCACTGCAAGGGCACCAGCGAAAAGCCGGTCATCAGGTCGAAGTTGAGGCGGATCAGGCTGTAGAGCGAATACTTCGATTCGCCGGCGGCGCGCTCTTCGTGCTCGACCACGACTTCCGCCGGGCTGCGAGCGAAGGTGTAGGCCAGCGCAGGGATGAAGGTGGCGACTTCCTTGCAACTGTTGATCGCATTCACCACGCCGCGCGAATAGGCGCGCAGCATATTTCCCTGATCCGTGATCTTGATGCGGGTGATCTTCTCGCGCAGCCGGTTCATCGCCTTCGACGCCCAGGTGCGGAACAGGCTGTCCTGTCGCTTGCGGCGGATGCTTCCGACGTAGTCGTGGCCTTCGCGCATCTTGGCAACCAGCTTGCCGATCTCTTCCGGTGGGTTCTGCAGATCGGCATCCAGCGTGATGACGATGTCGCCACGGCAGTGCTCGAAGCCGGCCATGATCGCCATGTGCTGGCCCGCATTGGCCGCGAACAGGATGACGCGGGTGACGTCCGGTCGTGCGGCGAACTGCTCGCGCAGGATGGCCGCCGAGCGGTCGCGGCTGCCGTCGTTCACGAAGACGACTTCGTAGGGTTCGCCCAGCGCGTCGAGCGCCGGATAGAGGCGGGCGAACAAGGTCGCGAGGCCGGCCTCTTCGTTGTAGACCGGGATGACGATGGAAAGGGTGGGTGTCTGCATGGGGACGGTCTTCAACGTCTGAACGACGGGTTGTATTGCGTCATGATGAAAAACATTCCGTCAATGTCCGAGCGGATCGCGAATTTTGGCGCCAATCGCCTTGGCGGAGGCCATGAGCTGTTTGTCGCAGGTCACCAGGGTGGCCTGAACATGCTGACTGATCGCCAGATGCAATGCATCGCCGGCGCGCAAGGGCAGATCGAAGCGCGCCAGCAATCCTTGTGCTTCCTTTTGGTGGTGGCCGGCACAGGCAATGAGTTCGCAGGACTCGTTGGCGAACGTTGTCATCGCGCGGAAGGCACGGCCGGCCGAGTCGGCATCGAGTTCGCCGCGACGCAGCCGGATACCGAGGGCTGAGGCGCATTCCGTCAGTCCCCAGTCGCTGAAGGCCAGAGGCTGGCGGCGGGACGCGATCCATTTGCCGACGGATTCCGACATCGGTTCGCGGACGAACAACGTCAGGACAACCGCTGTGTCCAGATACAGCATCAGTAGCCGGCGTCGCGCATTTCGCGGACCAGATCGGTTGCGGAAGTTTCCATGGCGGGCATCGATTCACGGAAAGCGCGTATCGCTTGCCAGTCTGGCGGGCGCTTGACCGGCCGGACCGGCGACAGGTTTGCTACCGGACGTCCGCGACGGGTAATCACGAGTTCCTCGCCGCCTTCTACGCGAGCAAGCAACTCGGAGAGATGGGCTTTTGCTTCGGCTACGGTGCAGGTGGTCATAATTGCGAGGTGGTCATGTTGATGACCATATGGTAGTCGTTCAGGAGGAGAATCGCAAGTTCGACGCCAGTGACTCGGCCAGCGCCTCGCAGACGCGATCGACGTCGCTGTCCTGCATCGAGGGGAAGAGCGGCAGTGTAACGGTGGCAGCGCCGATGCGCTCGGCATGGGGGAAGTCGCCTTCCCTGAACCCCCGCGCCTGATACAGCGAGAACAGGTGCAGCGCAGGGTAATGCACGCCGACGCCGATGCCGCGTTCCTTCATCGCCGCGACCAGCTTGCCGCGATTGGCTCCAGCGGGCAGCAGGACCTGGAACATGTGCCAGTTGCTGTTGGTGAAATCGGCGACCGGCAGTTCCAGACCGAGCGCCGGATCGAGGCAGGCAAAATAGCGCCGGGCGAGTTCGCGGCGGCGGGCGGTGAAGGCTGCCAGGTGCTTCATCTGGCCGAGGCCGATGGTGGCGGCGATGTCGGTCAGGTTGAACTTGCCGCCCAGCACATCGACATCCATGCCGCCGTCGGGGAAGCGCTTTACCCCCTGCAGACGCAGGCGTTCGCAGAGGCCGGGGTCGATGTCGGCCGGCAGCACCAGCGCGCCGCCTTCGGACGTGGTGAGGTTCTTGTTGGCGTGGAAGCTGAAGGAGACGAAGTCGCTGCCGCTGCCAAATGAGCTTCCAATTGGCTTGCCGTTCCATGAGGCGCCAAATGACTGCGCGGCATCCTCGATCACGCGCAGCTTGTGCTTGCCGGCGATCGCGTAAAGGCGGTCGCGATCCACCGGCAGGCCGGCCAGATCCACCGGGATGATCGCCTTGGTCTGCGGTGTGATGGCGGCTTCCAATTGGTCGAGATCGATGTTGCGTGTGACGGGATCGACATCGACCAGCACCGGTGTTGCGCCAACCTCCAGAATCACGTTGGCGGTAGCGACCCAGGTCAGCGGAGTGGTGATCACCGTATCGCCAGCGCCGACTTTTGCCAGGCGCAGCGCGACTTCCAGGGTGGCCGTGCCGGAATTGAAAACCCGCACTGGGCGGCCGCCGCAGTATTCCGACAACGCCGCCTCGAATGCAAGCACCTTCGGTCCGCTGGTAATCCAGCCGGAGCGCAGCACATTAGCCACCTCGGCGATCGTATCTTCGTCAATCGAAGGGCGGGTGAAGGGCAGGAAGGGCACGGTCACGATCTGGCTACCAGGAATACGCCGACGATGATGAAGCCGATGCCCAGCAGTTTCTGCGCCGCCAGCGCTTCGCCGAACCACTGCCAGGCGACGAAGGCATTGATTACGTAGCCGATCGACAACATCGGGTAGGCGATCGAGACCGGAACGCGCGAGAGCGCCATGATCCAGATCACCAGGCTCACCGCATAGCAGGCCATGCCGCCCAGGATGAAAGGCTGGAAGGCCAGCTTGAGCCCGACCGGTACGATGTTGTCGGCATGAAACTCGAAATGGCCGACGGCGTTGGTGCCGGCCTTCAGGAAAAGTTGCGCGGCGGCGTTGAGCAGCACGCCGGCGAGAACCATGGAAAAGCTGAGGGCGTTCATGTCATGGCTTCCTCACAATAACGCGGCGGGTGTCGCGGACGACTTCGGTCATGGGCAATCCCTTTTCGCTCATTTCCTTCCACGTCGCGGGCGACATCAATGCCCAGGCGGCGGGAGCGGCGCTCCACGCACGTTCGAAGCCGGCAATGTCGGGGATGAATTTCTGCGGTTCCTGCGCGATGCCGAAGCCCAGTTCGTCACGATAGGCGACCATGGTGGTGGTTCGCTTGAGGTAGAACTGCAGGGTCTGGTCGTAGGTGTTCACGCTGAAGAACGGTACGTCTTGCTGTACCTGCGAACCGATCGTTGCAGCGACGTCGTGTGCTGAATTGACCGAGCCGAGGCTGTCGTGGCCGAGAAGAAAGCCCTGTCCGAAGGCGAAGCCGCCGAAGGCCAGCGCGAATACGGCGGCGACGCTGTGTCCTTTGCGTCCCAGCCAGAACGCGGCAATGCCGGCGAACAGCAGCGCGGCAGATCCGGCATATAGCCAGGGTTGATAGGCCTCATACAGCGCCGCCGGTACGACTTCATTGGCGAAACGCGTGACGTAAGGCACCAGAAACAGGCAGCTACCACCGATGATCATGGCGGGCAGGGCATGCCATTCGATGCGACGCGACGCGACATGGCTTGCCAGATGAACGCCGATCAATGCAGCAAGCGCGGGGAAGATCGGCAGGATGTAGGACGCCAGTTTGGAACTGGAGGCCGAGAAGAAGACAAAGACCAGCACGGCCCAGACCAGCAGGAAGCGCCGCGGCTGGAAGCGTCGTCCTGCATCGCGCCGGAAGCCGGCGGCGATGCCTTGTACCAGGCTGCCAAGCCACGGCAGCATGCCGATCAGCAGGATGGGGATGAAGTACCACATCGGCTGGTAGCGGCCGTGGGTCTTGGTCAGGAAGCGCTCGAAATGCTCGTGGATGAAAAAGAAGCGGGCGAACTCGGGATTGGCCAGCGAGACCGCAATGAACCACGGCGCGGTGATGGCCAGCAGGATCATCAGCCCGCGAAACGGTCGGATGCGCAAGATGAAGCCCCAGTCGCGCTCCCACACCGCATAGGCGACCACGGCGGCGGCCGGCAGCACCAGTCCAATCAGGCCCTTGGAGAGTATCGCCAGCGCCAGCAGTACCCAGGCGCCGTCCTGCCAGCGCCGACTTTCGGGCGAGGGTTCGCGCAAATTCACATCATCGCGTTGCCCCAGGCAAAGCGCGAACACCGCTGCAGCCAGAAAGAAGCTGACGCCCATGTCCAGTGTATTGACATGGGCGATCACGTTCCACAGCAGGCTGCCTGCCAGCACCGCACCCGCGATCAGGCCGGCATGCAGCCCAAACAGACGCGCCGTGGCGAAGGCCGTGGCGAGAATGCCGAGGAAGCCGGTCAGGGCCGGCCAGAGCCGCGCGGTCCAGTGATGTTCGCCAAAGGCAGTAAAGGCTGCGGCCGTTGCCCAGTATTGCAACGCCGGCTTTTCGAAGTACTTGATGCCGTTCAGGCGTGGCGTCAGCCAGTCGCCGGTGGCCACCATTTCCCGCGGGATCTCCGAATAGCGCCCCTCGTCGGGGTTGATCAGGCGGCGCTGCTCCAGCGTGCCGAACCAGGCCAGGGTGAAGATCAGAATCAGCGCGAGCAGCGGCCCGCCGCGCAATTCAGTCAGGCGGCGCATTCGATGATCAATGCGGCGGCCACGTCGCGCCCTTCGGCCATGAGGATGTTGTAGGTGCGGCAGGCGGCATGCGTATCCATGACCTCGACGCCCATGCGGCGGTCGATCAGGGAACGCATCAGGGCAGGGGCGGGAAAGCGCTGCCGCAGCCCGGTGCCGAGCAGAACTATGGGGCAATCGAGGTCGGCAACAGCCTGCAGGTCGGCTTCGGTCAGGCTGTCGACCGAGTCCGGTGGCCAGTCTTCGATCAGGCGCCGGGGCGCCAGAAGGAAGCTTTTCGTCAGTGGTCGCCCATTGACGGCGATGCGTCCGGCATCATAGGCGGTGATTGCGAGCAGACCGGCGGTGACGGTGGAATGAAGCTTCATTCAGGGCGCGAGTTTGGCAACAAATGTGGCAACTGAGGTGACAACCAGGTGACAACCGGGTGGCAACGGAATGGGTGGCGGAAAGCCGCATCAAATCTGGATTTGCGGTGCAGCATTGGCTTGGGTAACATTATACATTTACCGATGCGGCCCGACCCGGACGGCATCACCCAGAAAGGACGGTTGCTCATGCAGCCCGTAAACAAGTCAGCCAAACTCAACAACGTCTGCTACGACATTCGCGGCCCCGTGCTGGCCCGCGCCAAGCAGATGGAAGAGGAGGGCCACAAGATCATCAAGCTGAACATCGGCAATCTCGCTGCGTTCGGCTTCGATTCGCCCGAAGAGATCCAGCAGGACATGATCCGCAACCTGCCCAGCGCGGCCGGCTATGTCGATTCAAAGGGCATCTTTTCCGCGCGCAAGGCGGTGATGCATTACACGCAGCAGAAGCACATCAAGGGCGTGACGATCGAGGATATCTACATCGGCAACGGCGTTTCCGAACTCATCGTGATGGCCATGAATGCCCTGCTCGATACCGGCGACGAAGTCCTGCTGCCCGCGCCTGACTATCCGCTGTGGACGGCGGCGGTCAGCCTTTCCGGCGGCACGCCGCGCCACTACCTGTGTGACGAGGGCGCGGGTTGGCTGCCCGATTTGGCCGATATTCGCGCCAAGATCACGCCCAA
>JBIJDI010000112.1:0-7674 GCA_044344235.1 Sulfuritalea sp.
TGCCGGTGGTGGTGGCCACCGGTTTGCCGTTGAGTTGGTCGAGGCTCTTGATGCCCGAGGCCTTCTTCACCGCCATGCGCACATTGGTGACAAATGTGGTTGGCGCAAACGCCACCTGTTTTTGACGCGCCTCGTTGTTGGTGGTCGAGCCGCACTCGAGATCGACGGTGCCATTGGTCACCAATGGAATGCGGTTCTGCGAGGTCACCGGAGTATGCGTGACCTTGATTGCCGGCAGCTTGAGGTGGGCCTTGACCGCGTCAACGATCCTGTTGCAGATGTCGATGTGATAGCCGACCGGTTGCTGCTTGTCGTCGAGATAGGAGAGCGGCAGCGAGGATTCGCGCATCCCCAGCGTGATACTGCCGTTGTCCTTGACCTTCTTCAGCGTGCCGGTGAGCTCCTGGGCCAGGACAGGCACAGCGAGAGTCGTGAGGGCGATGAAAGCAACAACGGCGGCGCGACGAATCATGGCAGTCTCCTGAAACTATTGGTCAGACGTCAATCAAGTGTTCCTGCTGTTGCAAGGCCCACATCTGGGCATACAAACCATTGCGCTCGAGCAGCGCACGATGGGCGCCGCGCTCGACGATGCGTCCGGCATCGAGCACCAGAATCTCGTCGGCGTTCATTACCGTGGACAGCCGGTGGGCAATGATAAGCGTTGTGCGGCCCAGCGCAACCTGCTCCAGTTCCGCCTGGATGGCCTTTTCGGTCTTCGAGTCGAGTGCCGAAGTGGCTTCGTCGAAAATCAGGATCGGCGGATTTTTCAGCAACGCCCGTGCGATGGCCACGCGCTGTTTTTCGCCGCCGGAAAGCTTGAGGCCGCGCTCGCCGACACGGGTGTTGTACCCGTCCGGGAGTTTCTCGATGAACTCGTGAATGTGCGCCGCCTTCGCCGCGGCGATGACTTCCTCGCGCGGGGCTGTCGGTCGGCCGTATTGGATGTTGTAGAAAATCGTGTCGTTGAACAGCACCGTGTCTTGCGGCACGATGCCGATCGCGGCGCGCACCGAGGACTGCTGCAGGGCGCGCAGGTCCGAGCCGTTTATTTTCACCGAGCCGGAGCTGGTGTCATAGAAGCGGAACAGCAGCCGCGCCAGGGTCGACTTGCCCGAACCGCTGTGTCCGACCACGGCCACCGTCTTGCCAGCGCCGACTTTGAAATCGACATCGAACAGGATCTGCCGGTTGGCTTCATAGGCAAAACCGACGCGCTCGAATTCGATTTCGCAGGGGCCGCTTTCCCCGGCAGAAAACAAGGGCCGTGCATCCGGCGCATCCTGAATCTCGCGGTTCTTGCCGAGCAGCGAAAACATTCGTTCAATGTCGGTCAGCGACTGGCGAATCTCGCGATACAGCACGCCGAGATGGTTGAGCGGCATGTAGAGCTGGATCAGGAAGGCATTCACCAGCACGATGTCGCCTACCGTCATGTTGCCGGCGGCGACGCCGATCGCGGCGCGCCACATCATCAGCGACACGCCGCTGGCGATGATCAGCGACTGGCCAAGATTGAGCCAGGACAGCGAAATCTGGCTGCGGACCTGCGCGGCTTCCCACTTCTGCATCTGCTCGTCGTAGCGGTCGTGCTCCCAGCGTTCGTTGTTGAAATACTTGACCGTTTCGAAGTTGATCAGGCTGTCGACGGCACGCACGTTGGCGGCAGAATCCAGCTCATTCACCTCGCGCCGCAAAACGGTGCGCCAGTTGGTGACGATGATGGTGAAAATGACATAGATCACCAGCGTGCTGATCGTGATCAGGGTGAAATCACGGTCGTAGCGGAAGGCCAGGATGCCCAGCACCAGCGCGATTTCCACCAGCGTCGGCAGGATCGAATACAGCGTGTAGCTGATCAGCGAGCCGATCGAGCGCGTGCCGCGTTCGATGTCGCGGGTCAGGCCCCCGGTCTGGCGGTCGAGGTGAAAGCGCAGCGAGAGCGCATGCAGGTGCTCGAACACCTGCAGCGTGATGGTGCGCACGGCGCGCTGGGTGACGCGGGCAAAGAAGATCTCGCGCAGCTCGGTGAACAGTGCCGTCGAAAAACGCAGCGCACCGTAGGCCGCCAGCAGCCCCAGCGGCACCAGCAGCATGGCCTGCTCCATTTTGTTGGCGGCGGGCAGGGTAAAGGTGTCGATGATGTCCTTGAACACCAGCGGCACCGCGACATTGGTCAGCTTCGCCAGCAGCAGGCAGCACAGCGCAAAAACCACGCGGCCCTTCCATGCCCACAAGTAGGGCAGCAGGGTCTTGATGGTCTGCCAGTCGTGGCGGGTATCGGGAATCGGGCCCGGCAGGGCCATGGCGGGAGGGGCGCGGCGCATGAGTTGATTCTAACAACTTAGTGCGACGCAGATTCCCGGCGGCGCACGTGGCCCGCCATGCGAGCGAATGCGCTAACCCCTTTTTCGGTAACGGTTTTTCGGGCCGCGCCGGTGCGTTTGTCTGTCAGGTCGGTCTGAGCGTTCGCCAAGCGACTGCCGTATTGAGCGCGGGACAACGCAGCGCACGCAAGTTTTTGCGGTAAATACGGATGATCGAAAGAGTCTGGATATGGCATTGTTCTTCCTGATGGCATGCCATCAGGCCGCAATCCGCACTGCTATTCAGTCTCCGGAGAAAATCGCGGCCTATGAACGGGGATATTTCTCATGCGTGCCTGGATGCTTGAAAGGTCTGCCGGCGTCTTTCTGTTCTTGCTGGCGCTGGCCGCCCACGCCCAGCCGGCGAACGACGCGGCCCATCCCCTGACCCTCGCGGTGGTGCCGCAATTCACCGCGGTGCAGATTCACAAGGACTGGACCCCATTCATCGAAAGGGTGTCGCGCGACAGCGGCGTAGCCCTGACGCTGAAAATCTATCAGAGCATCCCGAAATTCGAGGCCGACCTGGTCAAGGGCGTGCCCGACTTCGCTTTCATGAATCCCTACCATGAGGTCATGGCCTGGCGCGCCGCCGGCTACCTGCCGCTGGTGCGCGACAGCAAGCCGCTGACGGGCGTGCTGCTGGTGCGCCGCGACAGCCCGGTGCGAACCGTCAAGGATCTTGCAGGCGGCAAGCTCGCCTTCCCGGCGCCCAATGCCTTTGGCGCCTCGCTCTACATGCGTGCCCTGCTCGCCGAGCAGGAAGGCGTGAAGATCGAGCCGGTCTATGTCAAGACGCATTCCAATGTATTCCGACAGGTCATCGTCGGCCAGGCCGTTGCCGGCGGCACCGTGAACAGTGCCCTTCAGCGCGAACCCGGCGCCGTGATCGAGCAGGTGCGCGTGCTCTTTGAAACGCCGGCAGTTGCGCCGCATCCCCTGGCGGCGCATCCGCGCATTTCCGAGGCAAAGCGCAAGGCGGTCACCCAGGCCATCCTGAAGTTGCGCGACGACCCCGCGGCTGCCCCCTTGCTGCAAGCCGTCCAGATGCCCGTCCCGGTCGCCGCCGATTACGGCCGCGACTATCGCCCGCTTGAGCGGCTCAAGCTTGAGAAATATCTTGTGACCGAGCCGGACTGATTCCGATGGGTGTGCTGGAACGTCTCCTGCCGCGCCGTTTCACCCTGCAACTGCTGCTGGTCGTTTCCGGCTCGATGTTCGTCTCGCAAGCGCTCTATACCCACCACACCGCCGATGAACAAGGCGACGTGATCGAGGAGGTGCTGCGAACACAGGCGCAGGCGCTGGCCGTGAGCATCGCCGCGAACGCCACCGCCGCTCTCATCGGCAATGATCTCGACCTGCTCGAACAACTGCTGATCCAGTCGGCGCGGTTTCCCGGCGTGCGCTCCTTGCAGATCGTCGATCCGGCGGGCCGGACGCTGGCCGATGTTCTTGTCGTCGCCAACGGACGTGCCGAACCGCGATTTGGCGCTCACTTCCCGCCGCCGGAAGAGGATTCCATAGTCAGCGTGACAGCAATCGATGGGGGCGCCACCCTGCTGGTCTGGCAACCGATACACCTGAACCGCACGATAGGCTGGGTAAGGATCGACTACCGCCTCGATCAGGTACAGGCGACGAGAGCCGCCATGTGGTGGGACAACCTGCTGGCCGGACTGTTCGCGCTGATCTTCAGTACCGGCGCCGTCCTGCTTTACCTGCGCCGGCCCCTGGCCGACCTGCAGCGGGCGGCGAACTTCGCCGGGCGTCTCGACAGCCACGACGGCGAGCAACTGGCGATGCCGCATGCCGTCAGCGAAGTGCAGGGATTGGCCCAGGTGCTCAATCAGGCATCGACGACCCTCGCCGCCTCGCGGCGCGAGGCCGCCCTTGAAGCCGCCAAGCTGGGTGCGAGCGAAGCGCACAGCCGCGCCATCCTCCACACCATGCAGGATGGCGTGGTGCATATTGAGTCACGCGGCACCATCCTTTCCGCGAACCACCGGATCGCGAACATGTTCGGCTACGACGATGACGAACTCGTCGGGCGCAACGTCAGCCTGCTGATGCCCGAACCCCACCGCAGCGCCCATGATGGCTATCTGGAGACCTACCGTACGGGCCGGCGACCTAGAATCCTTGGCCGGCGGGTCGAAGTCAACGGCATGACCAAGGATGGCCGGTGCTTTCCCATCGATCTTTCGGTCAATAAAATGGTCGATGACGCGGGCAGCACCTACATCGGCGTGATTCGCGACATCACCGCGCAGAAGCAGGCAGAGCAGGAACTGAAAGCGGCGCTGGCCATTGCAGAAACCGCTGCCGAGGCGCGCAGCAGCTTTCTCGCCAACATGAGCCACGAGATCCGCACTCCGATCAACGCGGTGCTGGGCTTTTCCCACCTGTGCCTGAACCTGGAGCTGCCGGCACGTGGCCGCGACTACGTGGCCAAGGTTCACAGCGCCGCCGAGTCGCTGCTCGGAATTGTCAACGACGTCCTCGACTTTTCCAAGATGGACGCCGGCAAGCTGGAAATGGAATCCATCGTCTTCAGCCTCAACGACGTCCTGCAGCGGGTGGCCGGCATGTTCAGCCTGAAAGCCCGCGAAAAAGGCGTGGAACTGGTCATGGGCGCCCTCCCCGACGTGCCCGACCGCCTGCAGGGTGATCCGCTGCGTCTGGGCCAGGTGCTGATCAACCTGCTGGGCAATGCCCTCAAATTCACCGAACGCGGCGAGATCAGCGTGATTGTGCAGGCCATGACCGTCACCGCCGATGTGGCCAGCCTGCGCTTCGAGGTACGCGACACGGGCCTCGGCATGAACATGGAGCAGCAGGCCCGGCTGTTTACCGCCTTCACCCAGGCCGACAGCTCGACGACGCGAAAATATGGCGGTACCGGCCTCGGGCTGGCGATCAGCAAGCATCTGGTGCAGCACATGCACGGCGAGATCGGCGTCGAGAGCGAAGCCGGCGTCGGCTCGTGCTTCCACTTCACGGCGCGCTTCGACCTTCTCCCGGGCGAGGCCGCGCAAGCCCGCGCTCGCTCGCCCCTGGCCGGCAGAAGGATACTGATCGTGGACGACAACCGGGTCATGCGTACCCTGCTCGAACGGCTCGTGCAGGCCCTGGGCTGCGAGGCCGAGACCTTCGATTCCGCTGAACCGGCACTGCTCCGGCTTCAGACCGGGGCCTATGTCGACCTCATCCTGATGGACTGGTGGCTGCCCGGTCTGGATGGTCTGGCGACGGCCCGCTGCATCCGCGCGGCCGGGAACCCGGTGCCGATCATCCTGATTACCGGTGGTGAACCGGAGATGGCGCGGGCGCAGGCAAGCAGCGGCGAGATTCAGGCTTTCCTTGCCAAGCCGGTGACGCGCTCGACCCTGCACGACACCATGGTCGCCGTTCTAGGCGGACACGCCACGCTGCCCCCGACTGCTGCCCGCCAGGGCACCCCCCCAAGGCTGACCGGCAAACACATCCTCCTTGCCGACGACAACGATTTCAACCGCGAAGTCGGCCGCGAGCTGGTCGAGCTCACCGGGGCCACGGTGGATACGGCCGACGATGGCGCGCAGGCCGTCGCTGCCGTAACGAGCGGCCGTTACGACCTGGTGCTGATGGATCTCCAGATGCCGGTGATGGACGGCTACGCGGCCGCCCGCATCCTGCGCGAACGCTGGCCCGATCTGCCGATTCTTGCCCTCACTGCACACGCCATGATCGAAGAGAAGGCGCGCGTACTGGCCGCCGGCATGAACGACATCGTCACCAAACCGATACTCCCTGACACCCTGTATGCCATGCTGGCCCGCTGGCTGAGTGACGGCGAGCCGGTAGCCGAGCGGCCCGATTCGCAAACCGTGGTGCCGCCGGTCGCGGCTCCGGGGTCCGAGGTCTTTGATCTCGCCGCAGCGCTTGGTCGCGTGAATGGCAACCGAAAAATGCTCGACCGCTTTCTGCGCCTGTTTCGTGAAAGAAACGCCGGTGGCCTGGAGGAAATCGGTGCGGCCCTGGCCGCGCAGGACATCGAATCGGCGCGGCGCTTCGCCCACTCGCTGAAGGGCGGCGCCGGCACTATCGGCCTGCTCGAACTGCAGGCATCGGCCGCGGTCCTGGAGGCGACGCTGGCGCGGTCGCTGCAGGGCACGGACGATCCGCTGCGCCGCGGCGAGGACTTCGCTGCGCTGGAAGGCAGCTGGGCGCGGGGCATGGAAGCGCTGGCCGCCCAGCTCGATACGGCCGACCTGCCCGACACATCGGCCCACCCCGCACAAATATCCCCACAAGGAGCATCGTGATGAACGAATTATTCGACGCAAGCCCCGCAGCGGCCGAGCCCGCTGGCCGCATCCTGATCGTCGATGACGATCCGGTCGTGGCCGGCATGCTCGGAATATCGCGGGGGACCGCCGGCCCCGAGGTCATCGAGGCCAATTCGGGCGAGGAAGCACTGGCTCTGCTCGCCGGGCAGACTGCGGAGCAGCAGCCCGATGTGGTGATTCTCGACATCGAAATGGGCATGGGCATCGACGGCTACGAAACCTGCCGGCGCCTGCGCGACTCCGATCTTACGCGCGAGCTGCCGGTGATTTTCCTGTCCGGTCATGATGAACTCGACGACCGGATGCGCGCTTACGACGCAGGCGGCAGCGACTTCATGGCGAAACCCTTCGTCCCCGACGATGTGTTGCGCAAGGCCCGCATAGCGATCCGCCACAAGCGCCGGCAGGAGGCCGCCGTTGCCGAAAAAAGCAGTTCGTTCGAGATGGCCATGACGGCGATGACCAGCCTTGGCGAAACCGGGGTCTTGCTCAAGTTCAATCGCGGCGCGCTGGGCTGCCGCACCCAGCGCGCGCTCGCCGTGCTGACCATCGAGTCCATGGCGTCCTTCGGCATCGACTGCCACGTCCAGCTGCGGACGCCCGTCGAAGTGCTGACGCTGACGGCGCAAGGACCGGCCTCGCCGCTGGAGGAATCCGTGATCGAGCGATCGCGAACCATGGAGCGGATATTCAGCTTCGGCAACCGGCTCATCATCAACTATGACAACGTCTCCCTGCTGGTCACCAACATGCCCGTCGCCGACGGTGACCTGTGCGGACGCATCCGCGATCACGGGGCAAGCATCGCCGAAGCGGCGGAACTGGCGGTCGGCAACATTGCGCTGCGCACCGATGCGATGCAGCGCGCCACCGATTTGCGTACGCTGGCCGATGTCAGTCGCAAGGCTGTCGAGACGCTGCGCGGCAGCTACCGCGAGATGCAGATGGCGACGCGCCTCGAAATGGAAACCATGACC
>JBIJDI010000390.1:0-2886 GCA_044344235.1 Sulfuritalea sp.
CTCCGGACTGTCCTGGTCCAGTGCTTGCAGCAGAGCCGCCAGCAGGTCCGCAACACGTCCAAGCCGTTCCGGATCGATCACCTCCGAACCTGCCGCCGGGGCAGCCTCCGCCGGCGCGTAGCGCTCGATCGACGCCAACGCAATGTCCAGAGCCAGTTGCAAGCCGGCCAGCAGTTCACCCGCGTCGGCACCGGCCTTCAGCTTCTGGTCGATCTCGCCGGCAAGACGGGCGATATCGGTCAGCGCCAGATTGGCGGCGGCACCCTTGATCTTGTGCGCCAGCGCCGCGCCGGCACTGGGCGCTCCGTCCGTCGTTTGCGTCGCGGCTTTCGCTATGGCGCGCGCACTGTCGCCATAGTCGGCGGCGAACTTGCGCAGGAACTTGCGATAGACATCCCCCTTGCGCCAGATACTCATGCCGTGCGCGATGTCCATGCCGGGCAGATCCTCGCCCGCATCGGGTGTCGCCGGCACAATGACCCGGTGCTCGCCGGAAGCCATCCCCGTCGCGGAACTTGTCAACCGACCCACATCCGATTTCCGGAGCCACTTCAGCAAGGTCGCGTGAAAAACCTCGGGATCCACCGGCTTTGGCACGAAGTCAACCATGCCGGCACCGAAGCAGGCCCGCCGGTCCTCGTCGAAGGCATTGGCGGTCATCGCCAGAATCGGGGTCATTTCCCTGCCCGGCAGCGCATGGATGGCCCGCGTGGCTTCGAGCCCATCCATCACCGGCATCTGCATGTCCATCAGGATCAGGGCGTAATCATTGGCCGCGGCCTTGTCCACCGCCTGCAAGCCGTTCTCGGCGGTATCGACCACCAGGCCCGTCCCATACAGCAGAAGCTCGACCACTTCGCGGTTCATTTCGACGTCATCGACCAGCAGGATCCGCACACCGGCATAACCGCGCAGTTTGACCTCGGCGGCGATCGGATCGTCGCCAATGGCGGCAACCCGGTCTGGCATGATGCCATGCCCGCGCTGCAAGCGTGCCGTGAACCAGAAAGTCGAGCCCTGGCCCGGTACGCTGTCTACGCCGGCAGCGCCGCCCATCATCACCGCCAGGCGCCGGGTGATGGCCAGCCCGAGGCCTGTGCCGCCATACCTGCGCGTGGTGGAGACATCCGCCTGTTCGAAGGCCTGGAACAGCCTGCCCTGTATTTCCGGCGCAACGCCGATCCCCGTGTCCTCTACCTCGAAGCGGATCAGGATTCCGTCGGCGTTTTCCTCGAGCACGAGGGCACGCAGGGCGACGAAGCCGCTGTCGGTGAACTTGACGGCATTGCCGGCAAAATTGAGCAGGGCCTGGCGCAGCCGGGTGGCGTCGCCCCGCAGCCAGAGCGGGACTGCGTTCGGATCCACCTCAACCGCGAGTCCTTTGGTCCGCGCCTGCTCGGCGACCAGCGAGTAAACATTGTCGAGCAGGATTCCGAGACTGAAATCCTTGTGTTCCAGTTCCAGTCGTCCGGCCTCAATCTTGGAAATGTCGAGCACGTCGTTGATGACGGACAGCAGATGGCTGGCGGCGCCCTCGATCTTGCCCATATGGATCGCCTGCTCTGGGGTTGGTGAATTGCGGCGCAATATGTGGGTCAGGCCGACGATGGCGTTCATCGGCGTGCGGATTTCGTGGCTCATGTTGGCAAGAAAGGCCGTCTTGGCCCGGTTCGCGGTTTCGGCCGCCTCGCTCGCCGCCGCCAGTTGTTCCGTGCGCCGGGCCACGAGATCTTCGAGGTGGTTGCGATGCTCGTTCAGTTCCTCGGCCAGACGCTTCCTTTCGCTGATGTCCCGGGCAAAGGACAGGATGCAGGACTTGCCATCCAGCTCTGTCACTTCCGCCGAAATGCTGACGTCACAGGCCGCTCCGGACTTCGTGATCCACACCGTTTCATGGTCGATCAGCCGCCCTTCGCGGTACAGCGCTTCGACCCACGACTGGCGCGCCGCCTCATTCGGCCAGAGCCCAACCTCAATCGAGGTCCGGCCGATCAGATCCTCGTCGCTCCAGCCGAAATCGCGATGGTAGTTCTGGTTCACCTGGATGAATCGGCCGTCCTCGGCGGTTGCGATGGAGGCCGCAATCGGGCTGAAATTGAACACCGAGGAAAAACGCTGCGCCGCTTGCCGCAGCACCTCTTCCGTCTGTTTTTGCGCCGAAATGTCGCGGGCATAGGCACTGAAGATGTGCCGCCCGTTGATGTACAGGGCCGAAATGGTCAGTTCCATTGGAAACTCGGTTCCATCCGAACGCAAGCCCGGAACTTCGACGCGCTTGCCGATGATGGTCGCCTTGCCGGTACTGAGAAACCGCGCCATTCCCGCATGATGGGCATCGCGGTGCGCCGCTGGAACAATCAGCCCGGCCATCCGGCGGCCCATCACATCCTTGCTGGCATAGCCGAAAGTAACCTCGGCATGTGCGTTCCAGCCGATGATCAGGTCGTCCTGATCGATAGTGATTACCGCATCCAGCGCCGAGTCGATCAGCATCTGCGCCCGCTGCTGGCTTTCCCGCGCCGAATCGTCGAGACGGGTCAGTTCGAGTTCGGTACGGGCAACCTG
This sequence comes from Sulfuritalea sp., assembly GCA_044344235.1. Classification (GTDB taxonomy): domain Bacteria; phylum Pseudomonadota; class Gammaproteobacteria; order Burkholderiales; family Rhodocyclaceae; genus Sulfuritalea. The sequence continues at coordinate 2,566 of JBIJDI010000390.1, forward strand.
TGCCTGCAGCGCCATATCCTGCGCCCGGCTTTGCAGGCGCCAAAGCAGCAGCAGCGCCAGAGCCACCAGAGCAACCGCCATGACCGAAAGCAGGATGTAACTGTAGAAATCCTTTCGGGCGCTCGCCAGAATGCCATCTGCGGTCTCGATGACGCCGCGCGCGACGAGACTCTCGGTCTCGCGCAGACTGTCTATTTTCTTCGTCATCACGGCGAACCAGTAGGTAGGGTCTGTCTCGAAACCGCCACTCAACGATTTTTCGATCAATACCTCGCGCAGGTGCTTCACTTCCTTTGCCGCCTCACTGTCCAGGACGTCCTG
>JBIJDI010000233.1:0-4694 GCA_044344235.1 Sulfuritalea sp.
AAAATGTCGAGGTAGGTGTCCTGCCGATTGATCCTCTCCAGGATAGCGCGCAGACCCGCCGGCTCCACCGCGTTGGCGGCGAACATGACGGTGCCCATCGCCCGTTCGAGCCCGGCCTGGTCCTTGGCCCGCACCAGCGCGAAATAGGCCGCCGCCTCTCGCACCACCGCCGGGCTGGCGCTGAACCGGTCACTGGTGCCAATCACATCGATCAGCGTGTCGATTGCGCTGGTGTAGGCGGCGATCTCATCGGGGATGCTGATGTCCATCTTGTCGGCGCTCGCCCGCACCCCATTCAGCGCGTCAAGTTTTTCCTGCGACCTGGCCACGGCTATCCCCAGCACCGGAGGCACCAACTGACTCGAACTCTTTGTCTTCGCCGCGTAAACAAGCCGCCTGTCGTCGGTATTCTTGCGGATGCCCGGCAGCACATCGGCGAACTTCGCCCCCCTCGATTGCAGGAAACCAGCGGTCGAACCACGTTCGATCTGCAGGGTGTGAATCAGGTCGCCGGCGGCGACCGCTACCCGCAACACTTCCTGCGTCGCCATGGCGCCGCGGTAATCTCTGTAGTCGTGGCCAATCTGATTGACAGCCGCTATCACCAGGGCCAGCAGGGGCACCATGAAAAGGAGAAGCTGTCGCCGACGGATTATTGTTGTGTTGATGACCACTGGTTTCTGTCTTCCCGTTCCATGAGTTTTTGTTCTCTTGGCGTCCTGCCCATGCGTGCCCTTGCCCCGGCCCGCTATCCATCTGGCCGATTTTGCACCTTTTTCTCCACACCGTGGCTCAGAACAACCACGGCTAGGTTTTCGGCTTCAAATGCACATGGCCATGGCCGCGACCCGCAAGCGTGTAGCCGTGCTGATGCTCGCGGCCGGAATTGACGTCGACATCGATCAGGTTGAGTTGGCCGTGACGCACGCCGCGCTCTGCGATCAGCGCATCCGAAAAACTCCGCACCGCAGCGGTCGGCCCGCGCAGGATCACGCTTTCAAGGCAGTTTTCGTGGTCGAGATGGGCATGCAGAGTGGCCACCGTGAGATCGTGCTGGCCGTGCTGCAAGGCGGTCAGCCGCTCGGCCAGATCGCGCTCGTGATGGTTATAAACATAGGACAGACTGGCGACGCAATGGGTCGCCTCGCCACGCTTCTGGCGGGCCTGCTCAAGATGCGCCCGCAGCACATCGCGCACCGCCTCGGAACGGTTCTGGTAGCCGCGCTCGGCAATCAGCCGGTCGAATTCGGCCGCCAGATCGGCATCGAGAGAAATCGTTATGCGCTCCATTCAACCTTCGCCTGTCATTGCCTGTACCTTTTCCACAACGCCACCGCGCTTGAGGAAATCCAGCCGGCGCTCGGGTTCTATGTCCACCAGCCGCGCCAGATACTCGATATTCCGGTCTATTGCTTCCGCATAGTAATTCCGCTCGGCTCCCTGGCATGCCTTGAAATGCAAAGCGAGATGCGTCCCCAGCCCGCCGAGATCCGTGTCGAGCCTGACTTTGCTCTCGGCATAGAACTTCGTCGTCCTTTCCAGCAGGTCGTGGATATCGACGAAGTTGCCCATCTGCGCTTCTTCAAATTCAAAGTACAGGAACAACAGGCGCTCAAGATATTCGCGGTTGGCCATCTGGCCTGTCAGGTCGGCAGTGGCGGTGGCAAAGGCGGCACGCTGCTGTTGCGCGTTGTCGAACTTCACGGAGTCGGGATGCTTGCGATGATCGGTGAGGAGGATGACCTTGACGGCGGCTTCCATCACTCGCGGAGGCAGGTCGGCAAGATGCGTCCGCACGAATTCCACGCCGCGCAGCACGTGGGTATCGGTAAATTGCGCCCCTGTGCCGCACGCCTCGCCGTCCCTCATCAAATAGCCGATATCGTGCATCAGGGCGCCAATCAGCGCGGCATCGATGTGATCGGCATCGAGCCTCTGACCGGCGAGATGCAAACCGTGCAGCATGCGCGCCGCACACAGCACCACCTCATTGATGTGGTTGCGGTTGTGATACAGCGTCTTGAGTTTCTGGTAGCCCGGCAACCCGCCTTCAAGCGCGCTATCCAGCAGGCGAAAAGCGTCGGCAACTCGTGCCAGATCATGGTCCGGCGAGAATGCAAGGATGATCTTGCCTACCTGCGTCTCCACCTCCCGGGTGTCGCGGGTATCGCCAATCGCGGCAAAAGGGCTGTCGTAGGCCTTCATCCGTCGGTGCGGTAGTTTTCTGCCGGAGGAGTTTTCGCCGCCAGCGGCTCCGGAACGCCCAGATAGCGGCGCAAGGCGGCAATCACATGGCTGTCGAAGCGCTTGCCGGCCGCGGCATCGAGTATCGCCAGTGCGTCTTCGGTACTCATTTTCTTTCGATAGTGTCGATCAGCTGTCAGCGCCTCGAAGACGTCGGCCACAGTCAGGATTTTCGCCATGAACGGGATTTCGCGCGCCGTCAAACCCCGCGGATAACCGCTGCCATCGAGCCGCTCGTGATGCGAAGCGGCTATCAGCGGCACATCGCGATACTTGCGGGTGAAGTGGATACGGGTCAGGATGTCCTCGGTCAGACTGGCGTGCGACTTCATGTGGGCGAACTCGTCGTCATCAAGCAGGCCGTCATTCTTGAGCACGCTGTCACTGACACCGATCTTGCCGTAATCGTGGAGTACCGCCGCCACCCGCAGCAAATCGAGTTCTTCGACGGTGAAGCCGAGCTCCCTGCCGATGGCTACCGCATGCAGCGCTACATTGGTCGAATGGCCGGCAGTCAACCCGTCCTTGGCGTCGATGGACGCCGCCAGAACATCGAGCATGCTGTGGAACTGGCGCTCCTGGTCGGAAAACAGCATCGCGTTGTCGATGGCGATGGCCACAATGCCGGCCACCGCCTCCAGCGTCGCCAGATCGTCCTCCGAGAATGGTCCCGCATGCTTGTTGATGGCCTGCACCACACCGATCGACTCGCCCGAGGTACTTTTCAGCGGCACGCACAGCATGGAACGGGTACGGTAGCCGGTACGCTGGTCGACGCTGCGATCGAAGCGCGAGTCTTCCCAGGCCTCATCGATGCGGATGCTGCGACCCGCCACCGCGGTCAAACCGGCAATGCCGAGTTTCATGTTGAGCGAGATCGAGCGGCCATCGCCGCCGTCGGCGTGAATAGCCGCCAGCCGGCCGCTGCCTTCCTCGAGCACGAACACCGTACCGCGATCGCAACCCACGATGTTGCGCAAGGCAATCACTTCGGCTTCAACGCCGGCGGGATAGGCATCGCCTTTCTCCACCCACTTGGCCAGCCGTTCGGCCGTCTGTTTCGTCAAGGCCTCATCTTCGGCGGTAAAGCGGCCGGCATTCTTGTTGAGCAGTTCGAGACCGCCAAGTACGTGCCCATCCGACGCAAGCAGCGGTGCCACCAGCAAGCTTTCCGTGCGGTACCCGAGTATCGAATCAAGCTCGGGGTTGAAATAGGGGGAAGCGTAGGCATTCGGGACGTTGGCAATCTCGCGGCGCAGGATCGCGGTGCCGACAATGCCCATGCGCAGCGGGACTACCAGTGCGCGCCCCTCGACGCCCGCGGCAAAATTGGCACGCAATTCCATGGTGTCGCGGTCGAACAGGAACAGTGTGCTGCGATCAGCCCCGAGCAAGGCCGTCACCTCGTCCATGACAACCTGCGCGAGGCGATCGAGGTTGTGCTCGGCGCTTACCCGCCGCTGGATTTCGAGGCAGTGGCGAAAGCGCTGGTCGTCGGACACGCTGACATCGGTCATGAATCGGGGCCCTATTCCTTCACTGATGCGTAGATCTGGCATCTCTCAGACGGCCTCCGCCGGTAGTCGCCGCTTGCATTTCGCAAGGCCCGCGCTTCGCCGATCAAATCGTAGCAGAGCCTCATAATAATACCTGCTGGCACGATAAATACCGCCCGGTTCGTCAGTAGGAATCGACCGTTTGTCGGTGATTCTTCACGCAAAGAGTTGACCCAGATTAAATCCCTGTAACACCAGAGCGCTATGCTGCAGTGCAGTAGCCATGCTCGGAGCATTTCATTTGAGGTTTTTGCCATGTCCGAAATCGATGTAATTGATGCCGTTCTCGACCGTCACCGCCGCGATGGCACGCGCCTGATGCAGATCCTGCGCGAAACGCAGGAAGAACTTGGCTGGCTGTCCCCGGCGACCCTGACCGCCATCGCCACAGGCATCGGCTGGCCGCGCGCCAAGGTCGGCGGCACGGCGTCCTTTTACAGCTTTTTCCACAAGCGGCCGCGCGGCAAGTATTGCGTGCTCTGGTCGGACAACATCACCGACCGCATGCTGGGCAATGCCGACCTGATGGATGCCATGTGCAAGAAGCTCTGGCTTGAACCGGGGCGCGTGTCCGAGGACGGTCTGGTCAGCGTGAACACCACGTCCTGCACCGGCATGTGCGATCAGGGGCCGGCGCTGCTGGTCAACTATCGGGCCATCACGCGCATGACGCAGTCCCGGGTCGGCGAGATGGTTGGCCTCATCCGCAGCGAAACACCGGTGGCCGACTGGCCGGCCGAGTGGTTCGCCGTGGAGGACAACATCCGTCGCAAGGACATCCTGCTCGATCACGGCCTGGCGCCCGGACAGGCGCTGGCCGCGGCGCTGAAGCGCGGCCCGGAAAACACCCTGGCCGAGGTCAAGGACGCCAAACTGCGCGGTCGCGGCGGCGCC
>JBIJDI010000113.1:0-7588 GCA_044344235.1 Sulfuritalea sp.
AAGGTGTCGTACCCGAGCCGGACGATCAATACTGACGCTACCACGATAAACACCCCGCGCACAAAACCGCTGCCGTGACGCAAAGCCAAGCGCGCGCCCAATAGTGCTCCTGCGATATTGAACACGGCCATCGCCAGTCCTACGGCCCAGAGTACATGCCCGGTTGGCGCAAAATACGCCAATGCTGCCGCGTTGGTAGCGAAATTTACCACCTTGGCCGCGCTTGACGCATGCAGAAAGTCGAGCCGAAAGAGCCGCACGAAGGCAAAGATCATGAAACTGCCGGCGCCAGGCCCGAAAAAACCATCGTAGAAACCCAATCCGGCGCCGATCCAAAGTGCCCAACGCCGCTCCACCAAGGGCGTCAGTCGAGAACCCGAGACCACCCCGAAACCGGGCTTGATCACGGTGTATGCCAGAACCAGCACCAACAAGCCAAGGACCAGGGGCCGTACCACATCCTTTGGCAGCCACGTCACCGCCATGGCGCCGGCAAAAGAAAACACAAATGCCGCCGCCGCCGCTGGCAAGGCGATGCTCCACGGCAACGAAATGCGTCGGGCGTAGCGCAGCGCAGCGTTACCGGTGCCGAAAATGCTTGCCAGCTTGTTGGTGCCAAACACCGTTGCAGGCGACTCCGCCGGCAAGGCCATCAGCAAGGTCGGCACCTGTATCAAACCTCCGCCACCGGCCACGGCATCCACGAAACCGGCGAACAAGGCGGCCGCCAGCAGCATGATCAGGTCCAGTTCAGCCACGTTGCCCCTCTATTTGCCGATACAGAAGCGAGAGAAGATCTCGCCCAGCAAATCGTCAGCCGTGAACTCACCGGTAATCCGCGAAAGCGCCTCCTGCGCCAGGCGCAGTTCTTCCGCGCAGAGTTCTATCTGATCCAGTCGCCGTGCCGCCAGCGCCGACTTCTCGGCCGCCACTCCAAGCGCCTCCAGATGCCGCTCGCGCGCCAGCACCACATCTTCGCCGTGCCCGCTCCAGCCCGCCACACGCAGCAACTCGTCATGCAGCAAGTCGATGCCTTCGCCGCTCTTGGCCGACATTCGCACATGCACCCGGCCACCTTCCATAAAGCGGGCCGCCACCTGCCCGGCCAGATCGCACTTGTTCTCCACCACGATACGCTCAACAGCCGCCGGTAGACGCACCGCAATCGCATGGTCGGCCGGTGTTTCACCACCGCGCGCATCAACCAGTTGAAGCACCACGTCGGCCCGCTGAATTTCCGCCCAGGCGCGCTCGACGCCGATCTTCTCCACCACATCATCCGTTTCGCGCAGCCCCGCGGTGTCGATGATGTGCAGCGGTATGCCCTCGATCTGGATGGTTTCACGCACCGCATCGCGCGTTGTTCCCGCGACCTCGGTGACAATGGCACGCTCCTCGCCTGCCAGGCGATTCAGCAGGGACGATTTGCCGACATTGGGCAAACCCGCGAGTACCACGTGCAAACCGGAACGCAGCAGGCGTCCGGCGCGCGCGCGCTCCAGCAGCGCAGCCAGATCAGCACGAATGGCCGACAGGCGCTCTGCGGCGTCCGTATCTCGCACTACATCGATTTCCTCTTCCGGGAAATCCAGCGTCGCCTCCACCAGCATGCGCAATTCGGTGAGACGTTTCACCAACGAACCCACCTCACGAGAAAACTCGCCCGACAGGGAACGCAAAGCCGAGCGCACCGCGGCGGCAGTGGTGGCGTCAATCAGATCGGCAACCGCTTCCGCCTGGACCAGATCGAGCTTGTCGTTCAGCAAGGCGCGCCGGGAGAATTCTCCCGGCTCAGCCAGGCGCGCCCCGAGTTCAAGGCAGCGCGTCAGCAGCATCTGCAGTACTACCGGGCCCCCGTGGCCCTGGAGTTCCAGTACATCCTCGCCCGTGAAGGAATGCGGCGCCGGAAAATACAACAGAATTCCCTGATCGATGGCAATCCCGTCTGCCGTCAGAAAGTTTCGAAGCAAGGCGCGACGAGGAGATGGCGGCTGACCACTCAGAGCCTGCGCAAACGGCATCAGATTCTCACCCGACACCCGCACCACGCCGATGCCACCACGCCCGGGAGCGGTCGCGATAGCTGCGATGGTATCGGTGCGCGGCAGTCCCATCCGCTCTCCCTAGAGCCGGGGCAACGCGCCCCGACAAGTCCTCCAATCCCGCAGGATCGGAGTCCGGCCTACTTCTTTTCCCCTGCCTCGACGAGACGGGTGATCTGCCACTGCTGAGCGATCGACAAGATGTTGTTCACCGTCCAGTACAACACCAGACCCGCCGGAAAGAACAGAAACATCCCGGTGAACATGATCGGCATGAACAGCATGACCTTGGCCTGAATCGGATCAGGCGGCGTTGGATTGAGCTTGGTCTGAATGAACATGGTGGCGCCCATGATCAGCGGCAGCACATAGAACGGATCCTTGACCGACAGGTCGGTGATCCAGCCCAACCAGGGCGCATTGCGCATCTCGACGGTACCCAGCAGCACCCAGTAAAGCGCGATGAATACCGGAATCTGCACCAGCACCGGCAGGCAGCCACCCAGGGGATTGACCTTTTCCTTCTTGTACAGCGCCATCATTTCCTGATTCAGACGCTGCTTGTCATCGCCAAAGGTTTCCTTGAGTTTCACCAGCTTAGGCGTCAGTACCCGCATTTTCGCCATCGACTTGTAGCTCGCGGCGGAAAGCGGGAAGAACGCCAGTTTGAGCAACATCGTCAGACCGATGATGGCCCAGCCCCAGTTGCCAACCAGCTTGTGAATCGCGCCCAATACCCAGAACAGCGGCGCTGCGATTACCGTCAGCCAACCGTAATCGACAACGAGATCAAGTCCGGGAGCGATCTTTTCCAGCTTGTCCTGTTCCTGCGGACCGGCGTACAGGGAGATCGTGCTCTTGCCGTCAGCGCCAACCGGGAGGATCACGCCCGCCGAGTACAGATTTTCACCCACCTTGCGCATGTAGAACTCGCGGGCGATTCCGGCGGTCGGCAACCAAGCCGAAACAAAGTAATGCTGCACCATTGCCAGCCAGCCGTTGTCGGCTTTCTGGGCAAACTTGGCCTTGTTCTTGAGAATGTCGTCGAACTCGATCTTCTGAAACTTCTCGGCGTCGGTATAGACAGCGGGGCCGGTGAATGTCACTACGCCCATCATCATCGAATTGCTTTCGCCCCCGGCCGGCTTGCCGTCACGCGTAATCTGGTAATAGGCATGAGAGCCCGGCACGACACCTTCGTGACGGACTTCTATCTGGTAGCTGCCGCGGTGGAAAACATAAGTTTTGACCACCTTGCCGCCATTCGCCGCAGCAGCCTCGAGCTTCACTTCAAGCTGCTTCTCGCCATCCTTGAGCACATGTTCGCCCGATGCCAGCTTCCACTCTGTCTTGTGGTTCGGCAAACCCTCGCCAATGACGCCGGATTGAGCCAGATACAGGTGCTTCGCTCCATTGTCGAAGAGCACGAAGTTCTTTGACTTGTCATCCGTTTCGGGATGGCGGACCAATTCAAGCCGAGTGATGTCCCCGCCCTGCGACGAAATATCCGCGACATACAGATCCGTCCTGATCTTCGCAACCGCTGTTCCCGGTGCGACCACCGCCGCTGCCACGGGAACAGCGGCCGCTGCGCCGCCTGGGCCGGTCGCCGCCAAAGTCGGCGTTGGCACTACACCGGACGGCGCGGAAACCGACGGAACAGCCGTCGTCGCCTGCTGCGCCGTAGTTGCCGTTTTCGGAAGGCCCTGCTTTTGCCAAGCGTCCCAGAGCATGATCAGCGAAAAACTGAACACCAAAAGCAGAATCAATCGTCGGTTATCCATTACTGTCTCGGCAGTGGTTCAGGTCAGAAGTACAGAACAATCAGGGAACCGGATCATACCCGCCCGGATGCCAGGGATGACAACGTCCGATTCGACGGACCGCCAGCCACAAGCCTTTGAACAAGCCGTGACGACGCAGAGCGTCCAGGGAATACTCCGAGCAACTTGGGTGAAAACGACAGCGACTGCCCAGCATCGGACTGATCGCCACCTGATAAACGCGAATCAGCAACAACAACGGGTAGACCAGCAAAGTTCTCATTCCGAACCGGAGGGAAGACGCCTCAAGAGGGTTTCGATTTCGGTACGCCACAACTTTTGCTGCGCACGATCCCCGGCTTTCATATCGACAACCGGCCGGGCCAGGCGTAGAACCAGATCGCAGGATGGCATCTCGACCGCCATCAACCGGAAAGCTTCTCGCCCCTGCCGCTTTATAGCGTTGCGCACCGAGGCGGCCTTCGCCAGCCGCTTCGGTACTATCAATCCGAGTCGAGCCCTGCTATCAGTGTTTGCCTTCCGATAATGCAGGTGAAAACACTCGCCGCGTACTACCCGCCGCGCCGCCATGACGGCAGAAAATTCTTCCGGCCGATGCAGGCGCTGCTCGAAGCAAAACGGAGCCGTGCGTTTAGACGGCGAGACGATGACGGCCCTTGGCACGACGCGCACGTATCACAGCACGGCCACCCCGGGTACGCATGCGCACTAGGAAGCCGTGGGTGCGCTTACGGCGCACAACCGAAGGCTGGTAGGTGCGTTTCATGGCAATATCCCCTGAATTAAGAAAAACCGAAGATTACAGCCGTTTACCGCCGATTTGTCAAGGGAAACAACTTGGCTTGGCTGTGGATAACTAGTACCGAAACAGCTAGAATGCGTCTCCATCCGAAGCCCGCGCCGAACAAAAAGAGCGTCGCTTTCATGTTGTTAGTTATAGCATCCCACCCGCTTTCCCCTCAAAACCATCCAAGCGCAATGAGTGATTTCTGGTCCGCCTGTCTGAACCGCTTCGAGCAGGAACTTCCTGCGCAGCAGTTCAACACATGGATAAAGGGTCTGCGCCTCGAGGACGATGAAACCGGCCCCACTCATTTCCGCCTGATCGCGCCCAACCGGTTCGTCATGCAATGGGTGCGGGAGCGCTATTTGGCCCAAATTGAAGCCCTTGGGATCGAGTTCTTCTCCAGCCCTATCAACATCAGTCTTCATGTCGCTGACGCCGTTGCAGAGGTTCCCGCAGTGACCTCTAGCACCGACGCGATCCAGACAGTAGTGCCCACCAATACTCCGATACAAGCAAGATCCGAAGACGCGGCCTATGAAAAAACGCGACTGAACGCTGATTTCACTTTCGATACCCTGGTAACCGGTCGTGCCAACGACCTGGCTCGCGCTGCCGCACAGCAAGTAGCGATGAATCCCGGCGTTTCCTATAACCCCTTGTTCATATATGGGGGGGTCGGCCTGGGCAAGACTCATCTGATTCACGCTATCGGCAACTCGATCTATGCCGCCAATCCGACGATGGAGGTCCGCTATGTCCACGCGGAGGACTATTTTTCCGATGTGGTTCGAGCCTTCCAGCAGAACTCCCGTGAAGCGTTCAAGCGCTACTACCGCTCGCTTGATCTGTTGCTGATCGACGATATTCAGTTCTTCAATCGCAAAGACCGCACGCAAGAGGAGTTTTTCTACGCCTTCAACGCGTTGATCGAGGCAAAAAAGCAGATCATCATTACCAGCGATACCTATCCAAAGGATGTTCAAGGTCTTGAAGAAAGACTCGTGTCGCGTTTTGATTGGGGCCTAACCGTCGCGATTGAACCGCCAGAGCTTGAAATGCGCATCGCGATACTCAAGAAGAAAGCTGAGGCTGAACACATCACCGTTTCCGACGAGGTGTCCTTCCTGATTGCGAAGAACCTCAAGTCAAACGTACGCGAACTCGAAGGCGCGCTGAATCGCGTGGTCGCCTACGCTCGTTTCCATGGCCGGGAAATTAATCTCGATGTTGCCAAGGAAGCGTTGCGCGACATCATTGGCGCCACAAACCGGCAGATCTCGCTGGAACTGGTGCAGAAGACCGTTTCCGACTTTTACAAAATCAAAGTCGCTGACATGTACTCGCAAAAACGCACACGTGCCATCGCCAGGCCGCGTCAGGTCGCGATGTGGCTGACCCGGGAATTAACATCACACAGCCTGCCTGAAATAGGCGAAGCGTTCGGCGGACGCGATCACACCACTGTAATGCATGCTTGTCGTACTATCATTGACCTGCGAGGCAAGGACAGCAGACTAAATAATGACTTGCATGTATTAATGCAGACAATCAAAGGCTAGCCTGTGCATAAACTAGACCAACAAAACCTTGAAAGATTGTGGATAACAGCCATTACTTACCAACATCCAAAAACTCACCCACAATCATCCACAACCGCTCATCATGGTTTTGACTCGAGTTATCCACGCGACAATTCATTGTATTTAATTAATAATATAGTCTTATCCACAGCAAACAGTCTCCCTTATTAATCATAAGAGATCTATATATGCTCCTATTTAAAGGTCCACGCGATCAACTACTTTCACCCCTTCAATCGGTATGCGGTATCGTAGAAAAACGTCATACCTTACCGATTCTTTCAAATGTTCTGATGGAAAAGGATGGGGAAAAACTCACTTTACTGGCAACGGATATCGAGATTCAGATCACCACCCAGACGCCGACGGTAGGTGCAGAGAAAGCAGCCATGACTGTCGGTGCCCGAAAGTTGCAGGACATTCTGCGCTCGCTGCCCGAAACAGCAGAGGTCAGTCTTACCCTGGACGACAAACGTCTTCAATTGAAAGCGGGCAAGAGCCGTTTCAATTTACAGACCCTGCCGGCAGAGGACTTTCCCCGCATGAATATGGCCGACGGCCAACCTTCGCGGTTGACGGTCGGCCAGAAACAAATGAAGCGTCTGCTTGCCCTGGTCCAGTATGCGATGGCACAGCAGGATATTCGCTATTATTTAAATGGCTTGCTGTTGGTGGTCAAGGGTAATGAATTGCGCATGGTTGCCACCGACGGCCATCGACTTGCATACGCGGCTGAGACACTTCCGGAAACCGTTTCACCCATCGAAGTCATTCTTCCACGGAAGACCGTGCTCGAATTGTCGCGTCAACTAGCTGACAACGATGAACCGTTGGAAATCACCCTGACGCCCACCCAGGCTCGTTTCAGTTTTGGCAATATCGAACTCGTCTCAAAACTGATTGACGGTAAATTTCCCGACTACGAGCGCGTCATACCGCAGCACCACACTAAACTCATCAAGCTGTCGCGCGATACCCTGTTGCATTCGCTGCTGCGTGCAGCGATTCTCACGAATGAAAAATTTCGCGGTGTGCGTCTCGTCCTTGCCGCCGGCAGTCTTAAGATAATTTCGAGCAATGCAGAGCAGGAAGAAGCGCAGGAAGAAATCGAAATCGACTACAGCGGTGATGCCCTCGACGTCGGCTTCAACGTCACTTACCTGCTTGACGTTTTGAATAACGTCAACAACGAAATCATCGAACTGCATCTCGCTGATGCGAATTCAAGCGCGCTTTTTGTACTACCCGGCAACGAGACGTTCAAATACGTCGTCATGCCGATGCGTATCTGACACCAACACGAAAAGAACCCCATGATCGAAAGCGACACCGGCCCGGCCTACGACGAAAGCAGCATTCAACAACTTGAAGGCCTGGAGGCCGTAAGAAAGCGTC
>JBIJDI010000003.1:0-24220 GCA_044344235.1 Sulfuritalea sp.
TTTGGGTGAACTTGCCCTTTTCCAGCTTGATCATCGCCGCCGAGAATGGGGGCACGAAAGAAGCCGGGTTGGCCCAGCCGAGATCGCCGCCGCGATCCTTGGAGCCGGGGTCCTTGGAATCCTTGGCCAGGTCCTCGATCTTCTCGCCCTTCGTCAGCTTCGCGATGATCGCCTTGGCTTCGTCTTCCTTTTCGACGAGGATGTGACGTGCCTTGTATTCCTTGTTGCCGAGCTTGGCGCTGATCTCGGCATATTCCTTCTTGACTTGCTCGTCGGTGACCGGGTGGGTTTTCACGTAGTCGTTGAGGTAGGCGCCGATCAGCACGCCTTGGCGGGCGAGATCTACCTGACCTTGGACTTCAGGCTTCTTGTCGAAGCCTTTCTTGATGGATTCCTGCGTCAGAACTTCGCGGCGCACGAGTTCTTCGGTTACGGCCTTGCGCAGTTCAGGGGAGTCAGGCTGACCCTGAGCGGCCTGCCCGGCAATCAGCGCATCGGCGCGGACCTTGGGAATCGCCTTGCCATTGACGGTCGCGAATGTCGTCGAATCTTTTTTCTGGGCAAAGGCGGGAGCTGCGCTCACCGATACGGCAAAGGCGAGCAGGAGGGCGTGACGGAGTGTACGATTCATCGTGGTTCCTGAATTGTGTTTGGTGGAAATTGTCATTTTTCGTCGGGGGTCTTGGCAATAATGCTGAGCGCATGAATTTCCTGCTTCATCAGCGGGCCGAGCGCATCATACACCAAGCGATGTCGCTCCATTGTCCTGCAGCCGGCAAACCGCGGCGAGACAATGGCCAGCCGATAATGGCCACCCCCGCTTCGGGCGCCGGCATGGCCGGCATGCTTGGCCGAGTCGTCAGCGATCTCGATGGCGACCGGGTCAAGCACGGCAAGCCGCTCGCGCATGGCATCGATGACGCTCACGATCTGGGCAATACCTGCTTAAAGGGACGCACCGTGACGCGGCCATAGACTCCCGCCGCCACATAGGGGTCGGCGTCGGCCCAAGCCTGCGCTGCGGCCAGCGATTCGAACTCGGCCACGATAAGGCTGCCGGAAAAGCCGGCCGGCCCGGGGTCGGCGCTGTCGATGGCCGGGAAGGGGCCGCCCAAGACCATACGCCCTGCCGCTTCGAGGGCGGTCAGACGAGCGAGGTGAGCCGGCCTGCTGGCGAGGCGTTGTTCAAGGCTGTTCGGCACATCCTCGCCGACGATGGCATAGAGCATCAGAGTTTCTCCGAAGGGGTGCTTGGTTGGGGAGAAGGGTCCTTCTCCTCGGGAATGTACTTCGCGAGCACCATGCCCTGGAGAACAATGAATCCGATCATGAGTCCCATGCCGCCGAAGAGCTTGAAACTGACCCAGGTGTCGGTGCTGAAGTTGAACGCGACCCACAGGTTGAGCACGCCCATGACCGCGAAAAAGCCGATCCAGGCGTAATTGAGTCTGCTCCAGAGTCCTTCGGGCAACTCGACTTGCTTTTCCAGCATGGTGCGGATCAGGTTCTTGCCGAAGAACCGGGCGGAGCCAAACAGGGTCGTCGCGAACAGCCAGTAGAGTACGGTCGGCTTCCACTTAATGAAGGTTTCATCGCGCAGTATCAAGGTTGCACCGCCGAAGACCACTACCAGCGCCAGACTGATCCAAAGCATGGTGTCCACCTTGCCATGGCGATGCCAGACCCAGCCGATCTGGGTGGCGGTGGCGGCGATCACTACGCCGGTGGCGACGTAGATGTCGAAGGCCTTGAACGCGGCAAAGAAGAGGATGATCGGGAAGAGATCGAACAGGAATTTCATGGACAGGATTGTAGCGGTTACTTTTGCCTGTCGAGGTCGATCGAGGCGGAGTTTATGCAGTAACGCAAGCCGGTTGGCGCGGGACCGTCAGTGAATACGTGGCCCAGATGGGTGCCGCAGTTGCTGCAGGTGACCTCGGTGCGGCGCATGGAGTGGCTGTTGTCCTCGATTTCGGCGACGCCTTGTTGCGTTAACGGTGAAGTGAAGCTGGGCCAGCCGCAGCCGGAATCAAATTTTGCTGCCGATTCGAATAGCGACTCGCCGCAGCCGATGCAGCGATAGGTGCCAGGGTCCTTGCAGTCCCAGTATTCGCCGCTGAAGGCGCGTTCGGTGCCCTTTTCGCGGGCGACGTGATACTGCATGGGCGTGAGCTGCGCGCGCCACTCGGCTTCTGTCTTGATGATCTTTGGGCTATTGCTCATAAGTGCCTCCGGGCGCTGACTATAATTCGGTCCATGGGGATTGAGAGCAGCCGGTGCATAAATAAGTTCAAGGCAAAGCGATGCGTGTGACTGTGCTCGGTGCCGGCGTGGTCGGCGTGACAACCGCATGGTATCTGGCGGCAGATGGCCATGAAGTTGAGGTGATCGACCGTCAGCCGCTACCTGCGCAGGAGACCAGCTTCGCCAACGGCGGCCAGATATCGGTCAGCCATGCCGAACCTTGGGCCAACCCGCAAGCGCCATGGAAAGCGCTGAAATGGATGTGGCGCGAAGATGCTCCCTTGCTCTGGCGGCTGCGCGCCGATTCGGCGCAATGGGCCTGGGGCCTGCGTTTTCTGCGTGAATGCACGGCGGCGAGGGCGCGGGCCAATGTGGGTGCCATCGTGGGTCTCGGGCTGGCCAGTCGTGCCGCCCTCCAGTCGCTGCGACGGGAACTGGCGCTCGACTACGACCATCTGGAGCGCGGCATCCTGCATTTCTATACCGATTCGCGTGAATTCGAGCATGCGCTGCCCCAGGCGGCCCTGATGCGCGAATTCGGGTGCGAGCGGGTGCCGAAGACGGCCGCGGAGTGCCTGGCCATCGAGCCGGCGCTGGCGGACTCGCTGGTTCCGGTGGTGGGCGGGACATATACGGCAAGTGACGAATCCGGCGACGCCAGGCGATTCACCGAAGCACTGGCGCGCCACGCCGAAGTGCGCGGCGTGCGTTTTCGCTACGGCGAAACCGTGACGGCTCTTCGGCGCGAAGGCGGCCACCTCGCGGGCGTACAGTTGGCTTCCGGGAGAACGTTGTCCGCCGATATGACGGTGCTGGCCTTGGGCAGCTATTCGCCACTGTTGCTGCGACCTCTGGGCGTGAGGCTGCCGGTGTATCCGGCCAAGGGCTATTCGGCGACGCTGGCGCTGCCCGAGGACGTGGCGGCGCCAATGGTGAGCTTGACCGATGACGGCCACAAGATCGTCATCTCGCGTCTTGGGCAGTCGCTGCGCGTGGCTGGCACGGCGGAGTTCAATGGCTACGATACATCACTCAACGCGGCCCGCTGCGAGGCCCTGTTGCATCGGATACGCGAAATCTTTCCGTCGCTGGCAACCGTGAGTAAAGTGGACTACTGGGCCGGGCTGCGGCCGGCCACGCCCGGCAATGTGCCGCTGATCGGCGACATGGTTGCTGCTGGATTGCGCGGTCTATGGCTCAATACCGGCCACGGCACGCTGGGCTGGACGCTGGCCTGTGGCTCGGCACGAATGCTGGCGGATTTGGCGGCCGGTCGCGATCCGGGACTAGACGCTACGCCTTACCGCTTATGAAAATCGGAATCGCCGTGTCACCAGCGCCGACTTTTTCAAGGCCTCAGTGCAAATGCCGCGGCGCGGTTTCCGCCTGTTCTTCCGGCAATTCCGCATGCACCGGTTCGCCTTCTGGATTCGGATAGAGCGGGGCGCCGCAGTCGTCGCAGAATTCCAGCGGGAAACGCTGGTCCAGCATCAGTACGCTGGCAACGCCCGCTTCACGCAGCGTGGCTTCAATCTGCGTCGGCGCTTCGTTGTTTTCATCCTCGTGCTCGAGCAGTGGCCAGACCACGCCATGGATCACGTCGCTGCTGCCGCGCTGGGTGAAGCCGATGCGGAACTCTTCGAGTTGGCGGTCATGAAAGGGCGCCACCACGGCGCGAAGTTCTGCCGCCGGCTGGTTCAGCACGGTTTGCAGGAAGGCCACGGCAGCCCGCAACGACCAGGGGCGCGAGGCGCGGTCGGCATCGCGCACCGAGGCATGGTAGGCCAGTGCCGGCAGGAACTCGACGGCGCAGGCGGGTAACAGCGGACGCAAGGCATCGCCGCCCTGAATCGCCCATTGGCGGAAGGATTCAGCGGGATCGCCGTCGTCTTCCTGCCAGCGGAACAGTGCCGCGCCACGCGGCGCCGCGACGGCACCCAGCAGGTAGCGGGTGTCGGACAGGAAACTCATCGTTTCGGCAAGCTGTGCCGGATCGGTCTTCAGGTTGCGGCCGTGTACCGCGGCCTTGGCCAGTTTTTCGGCCAATTGCGCCGTATCGACGTAGTTTTGCGGCAACTGGTCGGGACTGTACAAAATATCGGATAGGCCGAGCTTGGCGTCGGCGGCCAGCACGTGGGCCTGCAGATGAACTCGCAACGCCTCCATTTGGGGCGCCGCAATGGGCCCCGAGGGGATCTGGAAGCGCGACCAGGCCAGCAGCGGCACGGCAATCATCACGGCGTCGAGGCCGTTGTTGGCTTCGGCGCGGCGCGTTTCTGCGCAGGATTCGATCATGTCGGCCAGTTCGTCGTAGGCGCGCGAGCCACCGGTGTACAGCTGGTCGAGTACCGCTATCAGGGTTTCCTCGCCATCGCTGGCCAGCAGGCGGTCTATGTGAGTGGCCAGGCGGGCTTCCCAATAGGCGTCCTCAACCCGGTTCGATGACTGGCTGAGCCGGGTCGCCAGACGGGTGAGAAGCTCGGAGTCGGGTGTCTGCCGGGCGCGGCGGGGAAGGCGGTTGCGTTTCATGGCGGTTGAGGCGAAAACGGATTAGCCGGCGGGGGCGGCAAGGCAGAATTCTACCAGTTGGCCGGATGCGGGGCTGGCGGTCATTAGCTGATAAACTCCGCGTGTTTTTTTGCGAGTGGCGGTGACCGATGTTCTCCAGATTGATGCCCAGAGAGGCCAAGTTTTTCGATTTGTTCAATGCCCACGCTGACCTCATCGTCAAGGGCGGCCGGCAACTGGTTGCGCTGGTGGATGATCTGGGCAAAGGTCACGACGTGTTGGCACAGCACGTGCAGGCCATCGACGAGATCGAGACCACCGCCGACAAGATCACCCACGAAACCATTGCGCTGCTGCACACCTCGTTCAACACACCGCTGGACCGCGACGAGATTCACCAGCTGATCATGCGCATGGACGATATCCTTGACCTGATCCAGGATTTTGCTGAAGCGATGTATCTATACGACATACGTCAGCTGACGCCCGAAGCGACGCAGCTTTCGGATATCGTCGCCTCCAGTTGCGAGCGAGTCAGATCCACCGTGATCCTGTTGCACAAGATGGACAATGCGCCGGCCATGTTGAAGCTGTGTCGTGAAATCGACCAGCTTGAATCCGACGCTGACCGCGCCATGCGCACCGGTATTACCAAGCTGTTTCGGGAAGAGATGGATGTGCGTCAATTGATCAAGATGAAGGGCATCTACGAGCTGCTTGAGTCGGTGACCGATCGAGCCGAAGACGTGGCCAACATCATCGAGGGCATCATCCTCGAGAACTCCTGAGCGACCGTCATGCAAGCGGTCGAAATGAGTCTGACGGTAATCGTGGTGCTGGTGCTGCTGGCACTGGCCTTCGATTTCATGAACGGCTTTCACGACGCGGCGAATTCGATCGCCACCATTGTTTCGACCGGCGTGTTGAAACCTCAGCACGCGGTGGCTTGGGCAGCCTTCTTCAACGTCGTGGCCATCGCGGTGTTCCAGCTCAAGGTGGCCAGCACCATCGGCAAGGGCACCATCGATCCGGCCATCGTCGACCACTACGTGGTGTTCGGCGCCCTGATAGGCGCCATCGCCTGGAACATCATTACCTGGTACTACGGCATTCCATCGAGTTCGTCCCACGCCCTGATCGGCGGGCTGGCCGGCGCGGCGATGGCCAAGGCCGGCACCGGATCTCTGGTCTGGGCTGGCATCGGCAAGGTGGTGGCTTTCATCCTGATAGCACCGCTGCTCGGCTTCCTCCTCGGCGGCACGCTGATGGTGGTGGTGTCCTGGATCTGCAACCGAAGTACACCGCGCAAGGTGGACAAGAGTTTTCGCCGGCTGCAACTGGTGTCAGCTGCCTTTTACAGTCTGGGTCACGGCGGCAACGACGCGCAAAAGACCATCGGCATCATCTGGATGCTGCTGCTCGCCGCTGGCATCATGAAGACAGGCGATTCGGTGCCGATGTGGGTGGTGATCTCCTGCTACACGGCGATGGGCTTGGGCACCATGTTCGGCGGCTGGCGCATCGTCAAGACCATGGGCCAACGTATTACCAAGCTGCGTCCGGTGGGCGGCTTCTGCGCCGAAACCGGTGGGGCCATCACCTTGTTCATGGCCACGATGCTGGGTATCCCCGTGTCCACCACGCACACCATTACCGGCGCCATCGTCGGCGTCGGTACCTCCAAGGGGCCGAGCAACGTGCGCTGGGGCGTGGCCGGCAGCATCGTCTGGGCTTGGGTTCTGACCATTCCAGCCAGTGCCCTGATAGCAGCCGTCGCCTGGTGGCTGGGGCAGTTCTTGTTGTGAGCCACGGCGCAATAGCCCGCCGCCGTTGATCCCCGTTACAGCATGAATAGCCGCATCGCTCCCGGGCCGGCGGCTTTCGGTCTGATGGTAGTGCTGTGCGCCGTCTGGGGCCTGCAGCAGGTGGCGATCAAACTCGCCGTCGCCGAAATCAGTCCGATCATGCAGGCGGGTCTGCGCTCCGGTCTTGGCGCCGTCCTCGTCTATGTCTGGGCGCGCTGGCGCGGCATGGCCTTGTTCGCGCACGACAAGTCCTTGCGGCCCGGTCTGCTGGCGGGCCTCCTGTTCGGCTTCGAATTCGTCTTTATTTTTGTCGGCGTCGATCACACTACGGTATCGCGCATGGTGGTGTTTCTCTATACGGCGCCCTGCTTCACCGTGCTCGGCCTGCATTTTTTCGTGCCGGGCGAGCGCATGGGATGGCGACAAGGGGCCGGCGTGCTGCTGGCCTTTGTCGGACTGCTGACTGCTTTCATCGACAAGGCCTCCGGCGGCAGCTTGCTGGGCGACGCCTTCGGCGTGCTGGCCGCCTTGTTCTGGGCGGCGACGACGGTATTGATCCGGGCTACCGCGCTGGCCAAGGTGACCGCGACCAAGGTCTTGCTGTATCAACTGGTGGTGTCGGCGGCGGTGATGTTTCCGCTCTCCTGGCTGGTTGGCGAGCGCGGCATCGCCGTATTGTCAGCGCCGACTTTCTGGGCCATGGCCTATCAGGTCGTGGTCGTTGCCTTCATCAGCTATCTGGCGTGGTTCTGGCTGCTGACGCGCTATCTTGCCGGCCGGCTGCTGGTGTTCTCGTTTCTGACCCCCTTGTTCGGGGTCCTGTTCGGCATGCTGCTGATGGGCGACCAGCCCAGTCTGCACTTCTTCGCGGCCGCCGCGATGGTGGTCGGCGGCATCGTGCTGGTCAACCTGCCGGCGCGTAAATGAATCGTACTGCGGCCTTCTCCCTCGGCCTGCGCTCGGTCATGCCGCTGCTGCTCGGTGTCGCGCCATTCGGAGTGATCTACGGCGTGGTGGCTCTGCAGAGCGGCATTCCGCCACTCGCGGCAATGGCGATGTCGTCAATAGTATTTGCCGGTTCTGCGCAGTTCCTGCTGGCGCAACTGGTCGGCGCCGGCGCGCCCTTGCTGCTCGCGGCGGGCGCGGTCGGCCTGGTGAATCTGCGTCACGCGCTCTACAGTGCGTCGGTGGCGCCGATTCTGGCGCACCTGCCGCGCCGCTGGAAAATCCTGCTGGCCTACCTGCTGACCGATGAAGCCTATGCCGCCGCAATACCGCATTTGCTGGTGGCCAAGACCGATTCACGGTCACCGCATGCGCACTGGATCTTGTTCGGCTCCGGCTTCGGCTTGTGGGCTGGCTGGCAACTGGCAACCCTGGCCGGCGTGCTGATCGGCGCGCAACTGCCCGCGAACCTTGGCCTGGACTTCGCGCTGCCGCTGACCTTCATCGCCATCGTCGTGCCGATGATCGATAGCCGTGCGTTGCTCGTGTCCGCGCTGACGGCAGGCGCGGCTGCGGTTGCGCTGGCGGCGCTGCCCTACAAGGTGGGGCTGTTCTTCGCCGCGCTGGCAGGCCTTGTGGTTGGAGCGCTGCTGACCAGGAGGGCTTCATGAATCTCTGGTGGCTGATGCTGGTTTGTGGCGTGGTGACCTTCTGCATCCGCTATTCCTTCATTGCGGCGGAAGGGCACTACCAGCCTCCAGCGTGGTTTCGCCGGCTGCTGCCCTTCGTGCCCATCGCCGCACTGACGGCGCTGGTGGCGCCGGAACTGTTGCTGGTGCACGGCGAAATAGTTCTCGGCGTTGGCAATCCGCGGCTGTGGGCCGGCGTGGTGGCGATCGCGGTTGCTGCGTTCTGGCGCAACACCTTGCTGACCATTGGCTGCGGATTCGTGGCATTGCTGGTGCTTCAGACGATCTGAACATTCATCCGATTGCACAGCTGCGAAAGCCGACGAAAATGTCGTCGCGGTGCGGTTCGTAGTAGTTGCGGTAGCGCGGATTGCGCATGCGGCTGCGGGTGGCGAAAGAGCCGCCGCGCACGCTGCGGTGGGTATGGAAGAATGGCGCGGCGTATTCGGCATAGGGATCGGGACTGAAACCGGGATAGGGCGTGAACGGGCTTGCGGTCCATTCCCAGACCTGCCGGCCCCAGTCGAAAGCGTCGGCTTGAAGGGCTGCGTATTCCCACTCCGCTTCGTTCGGCAGGCGGCGGCCAGCCCAACGGCACCAGGCTTCGGCTTCATGCGCCGTCAAGTGGATCACTGCCTGTTCGGCAACGAGATCGATCCACTGCGCGAAACGTCGCTGCTGCCAGCGCCCGTCCTTCCGGCGCCAATAGCGAGGCATGGTCTGTCCGGTGGCGGCGAGCCATGCCTGACCACTGGGCGACCACCACTGCGGCTGTCGATAGCCGTTTGCCTCGACGAATGCCAGGTAGCTGGAATTGCTGGTCGGCTGCGTCGCAATCGCAAATGCGGCTATGCGCTGTGGATGTGCCCATTTTTCATTGTCGAAGACGAAACCCTTCTCCGTCGGCGAACTGCCCATCAGAAATTCGCTGCCGGCCAGTTCGATGTCGCTGGCGGCAGGCAAGGCTTCCAGCCCGTCTGCGGCAGGCCATGCGAGCGTCTGCTGGGTGTAGCGAAACGCTTCATGGTGCATGTCCTCATGAAACAGGGCAAGCCGGTGAAAGTACAGGCCGGCGTCGGTCTCGGGCAAGGCCTGCAAGGCGTCAAGGGCAGAGGCTAGCGTGTCTGCGAGATAGCGCCGGGTGGCATCCCAGTCGGGCAGGTCGAGCAGCCAGCGGCTGTCATGTGGCACATGGCGCGAGTCGTACCAGCGGTCGGCCTCCGGCAGGCTGGCAGGCCGGGGCGCCGTCGTTGCGCCCTGGTAGCGGCGGCACCAGTACTCCATGAACCAGGCGACATGGCCCAGTTCCCACAGCGGCGGATTGATGATGGCAAGGCAGGGCGGGCGCCGCGGATCGGCTAGCGGAATGTCTTCGACAGTGACATCGTCAGGCCACGCCGCCCAGCCATCGAGCAGGCTGATCGTATAATCGCGGGCATCCCGCATGGCCTCCGCCAAGGGAGTTTTTCCAGCGCTTCTCATCTCGGGCATTTCCATGCGGCCACCTCCGTCTGTTGCCATTATCAGCCCCGCGCTGGCCAGTGCCAACAGCGGCAACTGGCACACGGCGCGGCGCTGGGCGCACTGTCTCGCTCCCCATGCGCGGGTCAGCATCGACGATAAGTGGCGTGGCGCCAGCGCCGACTTTTTGATTGCCCTCCATGCGCGTCGCTCGGCATCCTCCATTGCCGCCTTCGCCGAGCGCCATCCGGATCGTCCCGTGGTCGTTGTCCTGACCGGCACCGACCTCTACCGCGACATCGCCCGCGACGAGAGCGCAAAGCGCTCGCTGGCGCTGGCCACTCGCCTGGTGGTCTTGCAGGAGGAGGGCATCAAGGCCCTGCCGCCCGAGTATGCGGCAAAGACGATGACCATCTACCAGTCGGCCCGCTTTCTGAAGCCCGGGCGCAAGAGCTGTCGCCATTTCGATCTGGCGCTGGTGGGTCATGTGCGCCCCGAGAAGGACCCGTTGACGGCGCTGCGTGCCCTGCGCCATTTGCCTGCCGATCTTCCCGTCCGACTGTTTCACATCGGCGGCGATCTCGATCCGCAACTCGCAGCCGAAGTTCGAGCCGAAGGGGCGCGGGATGCGCGCTATGTCCATTTGGGCGCCATGCCCCAGTCGGCCACACGCCAGTTGATCAAGCGTTGCCACCTGCTGCTGTTGCCTTCATTGATGGAGGGCGGAGCCAACGTGCTGATCGAGGCGGTAACCGGCGGCGTACCGGTGCTGGGCAGCGACATTCCCGGCAATCGCGGCATGCTCGGCGCGGATTATCCGGGCTGGTTTCCCGTAGGCGACGCAGCGCGTCTGGCCGGGCTAATAGCCGCCGCCGCGCAGGACCCCGACTACTACGCAATCTTGTCCCGACGCTGCGCCGAGCGGGTATCCTTGTTTTCCCCGGCACACGAGTGCGCCGACGTTTGCAGTCTTCTTGACATCACAAGGCAGCCAAAAAAATGAATTCTCCCCAGCTTTCCACTACAAACCCGATTCGCTTGACCAGCTTCAGTCACGGCGGCGGCTGCGGCTGCAAGATCGCGCCCGGCGTGCTCTCCGAAATCCTGCGCGGCGTGCGTGGCTGGCCGGTGCCGAAGGAACTGATGGTGGGCATTGAAACCGCCGACGATGCGGCGGTGTATCGGCTCAACGATGAGCAGGCATTGATCGCCACCACCGACTTCTTCATGCCCATCGTCGATGATCCCTACGACTTCGGCCGCATTGCCGCGACCAATGCGATCAGCGACGTGTACGCCATGGGCGGCACGCCGATCATGGCGCTGGCCCTGGTCGGCATGCCGATCGACAAGCTGCCGCTGGAAGTGATCGGCAAGATACTCGAGGGCGGCGAGAGCGTCTGCGCCGCGGCCGGCATTCCGATCGCCGGCGGTCACACCATCGATTCCGTCGAGCCGATCTATGGCCTGGTGGTGATGGGGTTGGTGCATCCGGACAAGGTCAAGACGAATGCCGCGGCGCGACCCGGCGACGTGCTGATTCTGGGCAAGCCGCTGGGCGTCGGCGTGTTGTCGGCGGCACTGAAGAAAGGAGCGCTGGATGCCGAGGGCTACGCGGCCATGATCGCCAGCACCACCAAGCTCAACACGCCGGGCAGACGCCTGGCGAACTTCGCCGGCGTGCATGCCCTGACCGATGTCACCGGTTTCGGCTTGCTGGGCCATCTGCTGGAGGTGTGCCGCGGCGCGAAATTGTCAGCCGTGCTCGACATGGACAAAATTCCCATGCTGGCCGAAGTGGAGAAGTTGGCAACGGCCGGCTACATCACCGGAGCCTCGGCGCGAAACTGGATGGCCTATGGCGAGGATGTGATGCTGGATGCGGCGATTACGCCCATGCAGCGCGCCCTGCTGACCGACCCGCAGACCAGCGGCGGCTTGCTGGTAGCTTGCGATCCGGCGTCGGTGACGGAGGTGCTGGAAGCATTCCGCGCTGAGGACTTCATGGGGGCCGCCGTGATCGGTCGTCTCGAGTCGGGCCCGGCCCGGGTGAGCGTGGGACGCTGAGCGGCTATTTGGCCGGGCGGGCGAATACCAGCGCAAACCAGTTGCGGGGATCGGTCCATATCCGGATGTCGGCAAAGCCCGCCGATGCCAGCAGGGCCGTGAAACCCTCGGGCGAATACTTGTACGAATTTTCCGTGTGAATCCGTTCGCCGGCGGCGAAATGCCTGACGCTCTGGCCATCGGCCTCCGGCCAGCGTGCGCTTAGCGTGCGGCAGGCTTCCACATACATCTCGATGCGGGCGTCGGTGGAGTTGTAGTACGCCACGTGTCGCCAATCGCCGAGGTCGAAATCGGCATCGAGACGCGCATTGACATGCCGCAGCAGGTTGCGGTTGAAGGCCGCGGTGACGCCCAGGGGGTCGTCGTAGGCTGCATCGAGCAGCGCTTTGTCCTTGATCAGATCGACGCCGATCAGCAGGCCGCCCGAGGCGTCCATTTGAGTAGTCAGCCGTCGTAGAAACTCTTCGGCTTCCGGCGGGCTGAAGTTGCCGATGCTGGAGCCGGGATAGAAGAACATGCGGCGCGGCAGCGGCAGATCGTCGGGCAGTTGCAGCCGGTCGGTGAAATCGAGTCCGATGCCGGTCATTTCGATCGCGGGGAGCTCCCGCTTCAGCTGCTGCAAGGAATCGCGCAGGAAATCGACGGAAATATCGACCGCGACATAACGGGCCGGCAGCACGCCGGCATGAAACAGCCTGCCGGCTTTGGTGCAGTTGCCGCAACCGAGATCGATCAGGGTGAAATCCTCACCCAGAGCTTGGCGGATGGCGGGCAGATGCTCGACGAAAATCGCAGCCTCGCTACGCGTCAGGTAGTACTCGGGCAGTTCGGTGATGGCATCGAACAGGCGCGAGCCGAGGTTGTCGTAGAAGAACTTGGGTGCGATGCGGGCCTGCGGCTCCAGCAAGCCTGCGGCAAGTTCCTGGCGCAGCCCGGCCTTTTGTTGCGGTGAATCCCAGTCAAGAAACTGCAACAGTCTCACCGGGAGCGCCATCTCAGTCGGCCAGAAGCAGAAAGACGGTGGGGCGCTTGTCCAGATCGGGCGGCGTCGCGGCTTTCCAGTCGGCGATGCGGCGCGTGGCGATCTGCTCGCTGTCCGATGTCAGGTCGGTCGCGAGACAAAGGCGGGTTTTCGGGCGGCAGGAAAGCAGCAGCGCATTGAACAATGCGTGGTTTCGGTAGGGAGTTTCGATGAATATCTGGGTTTGCTGGTGGCGTGCGGATTCGCCTTCGAGCTCCGCGATGCGGCTGCTGCGCTCGGGTTCGCGCGCCGGCAGATAGCCATGAAAGGCAAAGCGCTGGCCATCCAGTCCCGAGGCCATCAGCGCCAGCAGCAGCGAAGAGGGCCCCACCAGCGGCTTGACCACGATGTGTCGCTCATGCGCGCGGCGCACCAGCAAGGCACCCGGATCGGCCACCGCGGGGCAGCCGGCTTCGGACATGAGGCCCAGGTCGTGGCCTGCGAGGAGTGGCGCCAGCAGGTGCTCGATATCCTTGGTAGTGAGTCTCTCAGGCAACTGCTCGATCGCCAGTTCGCGCAAGGGCAAGGGATGGCCGACGCGCTTCAATTCGGCGCGCGCCGTCTTGGCGTTTTCGGCGACAAAATAGCTCAGCCGGCAGACGGCTTCGCGGGTGGCCGGCGGCAAATAGTGCTCCCACGGCGTGTCGCCGAGGGCCACAGGCAGAAGCCAGAGCGTGCCGGGCATGGCGTGTCAGGGCAGGGCCAGGCCTTCGGCGCGCAGCATGTTGCACAGGGCAATCAGCGGCAGTCCGATCAGGGCGTTGGGGTCGTCGCCGCGCAGGTAGGCGAGCAGGGAAATGCCCAATGCTTCCGACTTGGCGCTGCCGGCACAGTTCAGCGCATCTTCCTTGTCGAGATAGGACTCGATTTCGGCATCCGTCAAGTCGCGAAAGCCGACATGCGTGTCAATGCAGCACACTTGCGCGTGGTCGTTAGCGCTGTTCAAAAGGCACAGTCCGGTATGGAAGATCACCTCTTTTCCCCGCATCTGACGCAACTGGGCGATGGCATTCTCGCGGCTGCCCGGTTTGCCGAAGCACTGGCCGTTGCTGGCGGCCACCTGGTCGGAACCGATGATCAAGGCGTTTGGATAGCGCGGGGCGACCGCCCGTGCCTTGGCCTCGGCCAGACGTTTGGCGGTGGCTTCTGGTCGTTCGCCGGCCAGCGCCGACTCGTCGGTTTCCGGGTCGGCGATTTCAAAGGGGATCTGCAGGCGAGCCAGAAGTTCGCGGCGGAAGGGCGAGGTTGAGGCAAGAACGAGGCGGCGAGCCATGTTTCGGACTTGAAAAGAGAGGGCCGGGCATGATAACATTCACCGTTTGTGTCGCGAGCCCTTGTCCGTGTCTGATTCAATTGCCGGAACGGTTATAGAAGGTCTCGAGTTCGCGCGCAGTGGTGGTGTGCTGGATCGCAGGCTTGCTTTGGCCGGGTTGCCGCGCCTGGCGGACGCGCTGACCACGACGGAAGGTTTCTTGTCGGTTCGGCTAGAAGGCTGGCGGGACGAGCAGGGCAAGTCGTGGTTGCAGCTGGATGTCGCGGGTGAACCGGTGTTGTGTTGTCAGAGATGTCTGGGCGGGGTGAAGTTTCCGCTGAGTATCCGCAGTCGCCTGCAACTCATCGCACCCGGCGAGGATTGGCCGGATGACGATCTGGAAGATGACAGCGCGGATGCCATTGCCGCTGAAGGCGAGTTGAACGTGCTGTCGCTGATTGAGGATGAAGTGTTGCTGGCGCTGCCCATCGCGCCGCGGCACGAGCACTGCGAATCGCCTCTGGCGAACGCAAGTGAACATGGATCATCGCCGTTTTCGGCGCTGGCCGCTTTGAAGAAGCATTGAAACAAGGAGTAGCGAAATGGCTGTACAACAGAACAAGAAATCCCCGTCCAAGCGCGGCATGCATCGTGCGCATGATTTCCTGACCAACCCGCCGCTGGCCGTTGAGCCGACCACGGGCGAGGTTCACCTGCGCCACCATATCTCGCCGTCCGGCGTGTATCGCGGCAAGAAGGTCGTAAAGGCCAAGGGCGAATAATTCATTTTGTCGAAACCGGCCGGATGCGTGATGCGCGTCCGGCCGTTTTTACATAAAGAGCCCTGGAAGATCACTCGGCGATGGCGATCACCCTCGCGGTGGATTGTATGGGCGGCGACCACGGTCCGTCGGTAACGCTGCCCGCTGTTTTTGAATTCCTGCGTCACGACACTGATTGCGCCGCCATTCTGGTTGGCCGCGAGGAGGTCCTGCGCCCGCAGGCTGAGCGCGCGATAGCGGAATTCGGCAAGCGCCTGTCAATCCGCCATGCCTCGGAAATGGTCGAAATGGACGAGGCCGTGGCTAGCGCGCTGCGCGGCAAGAAGGATTCTTCGATGCGCGTGGCCGTCGATCTGGTCAAGGAAGGCACGGCCGATGCTGCCGTGTCGGCCGGCAACACCGGCGCCTTGATGGCCGTATCGCGGTTCGTGCTGAAAACCCTGCCCGGCATCGACCGGCCGGCGATCTGCTCCGTGCTGCCCTCCGAGCGCGGCAGCACCTATGTGCTGGACCTCGGCGCCAATGTCGATTGTAGTCCCGAGCACTTGCTGCAGTTCGGCATCATGGGTTCCCTGCTGGTGTCCGCGCTGGAACACAAGGAGCGGCCCACGGTCGGCCTGCTGAACATCGGCGAAGAGGCAATCAAGGGCAATGAAGCCGTCAAGCGCGCCGCTGAACTGCTACGCGCCGCCGACCTCAATTTCATCGGCAATGTCGAGGGCAACGACATCTTCAAGGGCACCGCGGATGTCGTGGTGTGCGACGGATTTGTCGGCAACGTCACCCTGAAAGCCGCCGAAGGCTTGGCCCACATGATAGGCGGCGCGCTCAAGCAGGAGTTTTCGCGCAACCTCTTCACCAAGCTGGCGGCGCTGGTGGCCATGCCGGTCCTGAAATCCTTCAGGCAGCGCTTCGATCCCCGGCGCTACAACGGGGCGAGTCTGCTCGGTTTGAAGGGCATCGTGGTCAAGAGCCACGGCTCGGCAGATCAACTGGCATTTCGCTTTGCGCTGGAAAAGGCGGCCGAGGAAGCACGACAGCGACTGCCCGAGGCCATTGCCGCGCGCATGGCCGCCGTTACCTGCCCGCGAAGCGGAATTCCAGGTACGCAAGGCGACCCAGCGCCGACTCTCTGCGATTGATGGAGGCCGCGATGATCCACACACGAATCAGCGGCACCGGCAGTTATCTGCCCGGCGAACCAGTCAGCAACGCGGCCCTGATTGCCGCCCATGGACTCGACTCATCCGACGACTGGATCGTCGAGCGCACCGGGATTCGCAATCGGCATCTCGCGGCGCCCGGCGTCACCTGTAGCGACCTGGCGCTGGAAGCCAGCCGACGCGCGCTGGAAGCCGCAGGACGCACGGCTGCCGACGTCGATCTCATCATCGTTGCGACTTCGACTCCGGATTTCGTTTTTCCCAGCGCGGCAGCCTTGCTGCAGCACAAGCTGGGCATCACCAATGGCGCACCCGCCTTCGACGTGCAGGCCGTGTGCAGCGGTTTCGTCTATGCAGTGACCATTGCGGAGAAGTTCATCCGGTCCGGTTCGCACAAGTGCGCGCTGGTGGTTGGGGCCGAAGTGTTCTCGCGCATCCTCGACTGGAAGGACCGCGGCACCTGTGTGCTGTTCGGCGACGGCGCAGGCGCCGTGGTGCTGGAGGCCTCAGACCAGCCGGGGCTCCTGTCCAGCGCCTTCCATGCCGATGGCAGCCACCACGGCATACTTTCCGTGCCGGGCCAGCTTTGCGGCGGCGTCGCAACCGGTGATCCCTTCCTGCGCATGGACGGCCAGGCCGTGTTCAAGTTTGCCGTCAAGGTCCTGACCGATGTCGCCAACGAAGTGCTGGCGGCAGCGGGAATGACGGCGGCGCAGGTGGATTGGCTGATTCCGCATCAGGCCAATGTGCGCATCCTGCAGGCGACCGCGAAGAGGCTCCATATCGCCCCTGAGAAATGCATCGTCACCGTGGCACATCATGGCAATACCTCGGCGGCTTCGATTCCACTCGCGCTCGACGAGTCAGTGCGTGCCGGTCGCATCCAGCGCGGCCAGCATCTGCTGCTGGAGGGTGTCGGCGGCGGGTTCACGTGGGGCGCGACCCTGCTTAAATTCTGAGTCCTCGAGAATCGATATGAAATTTGCACTTGTGTTCCCGGGTCAAGGCTCGCAATCGCTCGGCATGATGGCCGCTTACGGCGACGCAGCGATCATTCGCGCCACCTTCGACGAGGCTTCGGCTGCACTAGGCCGTGACCTGTGGCAACTGGTGGTTGAGGGGCCGGCCGAGGCGCTGAATCAGACCGTCAATACCCAGCCCCTGATGCTGACCGCTGGCATTGCCGTTTATCGTTTGTGGCTCGAAAAAGGCGGCGCGCAGCCGGTTCTGGTGGCGGGGCACAGCCTTGGTGAGTATTCGGCGCTGGTAGCCGCCGGTGTGATGCAACTGAAGGATGCCGTACCTCTGGTGGAACTCCGCGCCAAGGCCATGCAGGCGGCGGTGCCGGCTGGCGAAGGGGCGATGGCCGCCGTGATGGGGCTCGATGCCGCCGCCGTGATCGAGGCCTGTGTCGAGGCCGCGCAAGGTCAGGTGGTGCAGGCGGTGAACTTCAACGAACCGAAGCAGACCGTGATTGCCGGTCACAAGGCCGCGGTAGAGCGCGCGGCGGAACTGGTGAAGGCGAAGGGCGCCAAGCGCGCGCTGATGCTGCCGGTATCGGCGCCTTTCCACTGCTCGCTGATGCAGCCAGCGGCCGAAGCGCTGAAAGCGCGACTGGCGGAACTCACGCTGGCGGCACCGCAGATTCCGGTGATCAACAACGTCGATGTCGCGCAGCTTGCCGATCCGCTCGCGATCAGGGATGCCCTGGTGCGTCAGGCGGCCTCGCCGGTGCGTTGGGTCGAGACCATGCAGGCGATGCAGGCGGCGGACGTGACCCATGTTTTCGAGTGCGGCCCCGGCAAGGTGCTGTCCGGTTTGGTCAAACGCTGCGTTGAAGGAATCGACGGCGCCGCCATGAATGACGTCGCTGCAATGGATGCGGTCCTGGCATTGGTTAAAGGAGCTTGAGATGATCGATTTGAAGGGGCAGATTGCTCTCGTCACCGGCGCTTCGCGTGGCCTGGGCCGTGCCATCGCTTTGGAACTGGGCGCACGAGGGGCGACAGTGATCGGTACGGCGACGTCGGAGGCGGGGGCGGCCGAGATTCAGAAGGCACTCGATGAGGCCGGCATCGCCGGCTGGGGCGCGATGGTCAATGTCACCGAAGCGGCCGCCTGCGAAGCCTTGATCGGCGAGATCGAAAAGAAGTTCGGTCCGGTCTCGGTTCTGGTGAATAACGCCGGCATTACCCGCGACAACCTGGCCATGCGCATGAAGGACGACGAATGGGATCTGGTCATCGAGACCAATCTCAAGGCCGTGTTCCGTCTGTCCAAACTGGTGATGCGCGGCATGATGAAGGCACGCTTCGGACGCATTATCAACATCACGTCGGTAGTGGGCGAAGCTGGCAACCCGGGCCAGGCCAACTATGCCGCGGCCAAGGCCGGTGTCGCCGGCATGAGCCGCGCACTGGCGCAGGAACTGGGCAGCCGCAACATCACGGTGAACTGCGTGGCCCCCGGTTTCATCGATACCGACATGACAAGGGCGCTGCCGGATGCGCAGCGTGACGCCCTGCTGGGCAAGATTCCGCTGGGTCGCCTCGGACAGCCGGACGAGATCGCCGCGACCGTCGCGTTTCTGGCATCGAAGCCTGCCGGATACATCACCGGCACCACGCTGAATGTCAATGGCGGCATGTACATGGCTTGACCGGATATAACTCGCGAGGGTATCCGGCGTTTTTGTTAAAATAGGCAGGTTTTTACCACCCGATAAATCAGGGAAGGAGTTTCAAGATGGAGAACATCGAACAACGCGTCAAGAAGATCGTCGCCGAGCAACTGGGCGTCAATGAGGCTGACATCAAGAACGAATCCAACTTCGTGGACGATCTCGGTGCCGACTCGCTCGACACCGTGGAACTGGTGATGGCGCTGGAGGAGGAGTTCGAGTGCGAGATTCCTGACGAAGACGCGGAGAAAATCACCACCGTGCAGCAGGCCATTGACTACGTCAACGCCAACATCAAGAAGTAATTTCACGCCCGTTTCAATCCTTTCTTTCGGAGTTCATCGTGTCGCGACGCCGCGTGGTCGTCACCGGTCTGGGACTTGTCTCGCCGGTTGGCAATAGCGTTCCAGAAGCCTGGGACAACCTGATTGCCGGCAGGAGCGGCATCGGACCGATCACCCGCTTTGATGCATCGGCGTTTTCGGCGCGCATCGCGGGTGAGGTGAAGAACTTTGATGTCGCCGCCTATTTGTCGGCCAAGGAAGCGCGCCGGATGGATACCTTCATCCATTTCGGCATGGCGGCCGGCATTCAGGCGTTCCGCGATTCCGGGATCGAGGTCAACGCCGAGAACGCGTACCGCATCGGTGTGAATATCGGATCGGGTATCGGCGGTCTGCCGATGATCGAGGATACGCACAACGACTATCTCGCTGGTGGGCCGCGCAAGATTTCGCCCTTCTTCATTCCCGGCACCATCATCAACATGATCTCGGGCAACCTTTCGATCATGTTGGGTTTGAAGGGGCCGAACATTGCCGTGGTTACGGCCTGCACCACGGGCCTCCACGCCATCGGGATCAGTGCCCGCATGATCGAGTACGGCGATGCCGACGTGATGGTGTGCGGCGGCTCTGAAGCGACGACCACGCCGTTGGCGGTGGGCGGCTTTGCCTCGGCCAAGGCCTTGTCCACGCGCAACGATGATCCGGCGACGGCGAGTCGTCCCTGGGACAAGGATCGCGACGGCTTCGTCCTCGGTGAAGGTTCCGGTGTCATGGTGCTGGAAGAGTACGAACATGCCAAGGCGCGCGGTGCGAAGATCTACGCCGAACTGGCCGGTTTCGGCATGAGTGGCGACGCGTACCACATGACCGCACCCGACACCGACGGTCCGCGGCGCAGCATGGCGAACGCGCTGAAGAATGCTGGCGTCAATCCCGATGAAGTGCAGTATGTCAATGCTCACGGCACCTCAACGCCGCTGGGTGACAAGAACGAGACCGAGGCCATCAAGCTGGCTTTTGGTGTCGATGCGGCGAAGAAACTGGTTGTGAATTCGACCAAGTCGATGACTGGTCATCTGCTGGGCGGTGCGGGGGGCCTTGAGTCGGTGGTCACGGTGCTCGCCGTGCATCACCAGATATCGCCGCCGACCATCAACATCTTCAACCAGGATCCGGACTGCGATCTGGACTACTGTGCCAATACGGCGCGGCCGATGAAGATCGATGTGGCGCTGAAGAACAACTTCGGCTTTGGCGGCACCAACGGCTCACTGGTTTTCCGTCGCATATAGGCGATCAGGGCGATGAAGGCAGTCGCCCCCCTGTCTGTTTCGCTGAAGCCTTCGCGGCGCCTGCTGCTGATCCAGTCGCTGGCTCACGCCGTCGCCGCTGCAGCGGTGCTGGCGGCGACAATCCCCTCATGGCTTGCGGCCGTGCTGCTGTTGCTGATCGGCGCATCGCTGGCGCGTGCGCGCCTGGTGACACCGGTCACAACCCTGCTGTTGCGTGGCGATGGGCGGCTTGAAACAGTCGGCGCTGATGGCACGGCGAGCGAAGCGACCGTGCATCCACATACCCTGATTCTTTCGTTTCTGGTGGTGGTCTTGTATCGCCAGGATGGCGGCTTGCGCTCGCTGACGCTGCTTGCCGACAGTCTGACGGCGGAGGATTTTCGCCAGTTGCGGCTCTGGTTGAACTGGCGATCGGCGGCGGCGAAGGCTGCCTGATCCGGCTTCGGATCAGATCTGGTGCGGGTGCAGTACCGTGTCCAGCGCGCGGGGTAAGGTTTCCGGGTAGTCGCGGCTGAAGTGAAGCCCCCGGCTTTCGTGGCGAAGTTGCGCGCTTTTCACGATCAGATGCGCGGTCAGCACCAGGTTGCGCAGTTCTATGAGGTCGTTGCCTACACGGTAATTGGCGTAAAACTCCTCGATTTCCTTTTCCAGCAAACCGATGCGGTGCAGGGCGCGCTCGAGCCTTTTGTTGGTGCGGACGATGCCGACGTAGTCCCACATGAAGCGGCGCAGTTCAGCCCAGTTGTGGGAGATGACGATTTCCTCGTCGGCGTCGCGCACCCGGCTTTCGTCCCATTGCGGTAAATGCGGCAGGGGCTCGATCGGCGCCGCGAGAATGTCCTGTGCTGCCGAGGCCGAAAAAACCACGCACTCGAGCAGTGAATTCGAGGCCAGGCGATTGGCGCCGTGCAGGCCGGTGAAGGTGGTCTCGCCGATCGCATAGAGCCCGGTGAGATCCGTGCGCGCGGCCAGGTCGGTGACTACGCCGCCACAGGTGTAGTGCGCGGCCGGCACCACCGGAATGGGTTCCTTGGTGATGTCGATGCCCAACTGCAGGCAGCGCGCCAGGATGGTCGGGAAATGATCCTTGAGGAAGTCGGCCGACTTGTGCGTCATGTCGAGGAACACGCAGTCGAGGCCGTGTCGCTTCATCTCGAAGTCGATCGCGCGGGCTACGATGTCCCGTGGCGCGAGTTCGGCGCGGCTGTCATGATCGGGCATGAAACGTGTGCCGTCGGGCAGGCGCAGCAGACCGCCCTCGCCGCGCAGGGCTTCTGAAATCAGGAAGGACTTTGCATGCGGGTGATACAGGCAGGTCGGATGGAACTGGATGAATTCCATGTTCGCCACCCGGCACCCGGCGCGCCAGGCCATCGCCACTCCGTCGCCCGTGGCGGTATCGGGATTGGTGGTGTACAGATAGACCTTGCCCGCGCCACCCGTGGCCAGGGCTGTGTGGCTGGCGCCTAGGGTCAGCACGCGATCGTGGGCGATGTCTAGCACATAGGCGCCGAGGCAGCGATTGCGGGGCAGGCCGAGTTTGGCCGCCGTAATCAGGTCGACCGCAATGTGCCGCTCGAGTACCGTGATGTTCGGATGTCTCTTTACCTGCTCGGTCAAGGTCTGCTGCACGGCGGTACCTGTCGCATCGGCCGCATGGATGATGCGGCGCTGGCCGTGGCCGCCCTCGCGGGTCAAATGAAAGCCGAGAGGTGAATCGTCCGGGGTGAATGGAACTCCGCGCGCGATCAGCCACTCTATCGCTTCACGGCCATGTTCGACCACGAAACGGGTTGCAGTCGGGTCGCACAGACCGGCCCCCGCAGTGAAGGTGTCGCTGATGTGGGCCTCGATGCTATCGGCGGGATCGAGCACCGCGGCGATGCCGCCCTGCGCCCATGCGGAGGCGGAGTCCGACAGGGTTTTCTTGGTAACCAGCGCCACCCGGCGCGTATCCGCGAGTCTCAAGGCGAGCGACTGGCCCGCGAGGCCGCTGCCGATAATGAGGACGTCGAACTGCTGAATGGCGGCCGGATTCATGGGGCGGGACTATATCACTGCTCGGAGTGTGGAACTATTTTGGCGGGCTCCGGTCACTGTCGGCAGCGGCTGGCATCAAGGCGGCTGGAGCAGTGAGGAGTCTGGGCGGAGCGGCTTGTTATACTCGCTTGCGGTCAAATTGGCACCGCGCACTTTTTCATTTGGCGGGAACAAACAGCAAAGCCCATGGGAGATCGAGAAGCAGACCGGATACTGGTCGAGCGGGTGCAGGCGGGTGACAAGCAGGCTTTCGGCCTGCTGGTCGCCAAGTACCAGCGCAAGCTCGCGCGTCTGATTTCGCGCATGGTGCGTGATTCTGCTGAGGTGGAGGATATTGTTCAGGACAGCTTCATTCGTGCCTACCGTGCGTTGCCGGGTTTTCGCAACGATAGCGCCTTCTATACCTGGCTGTACCGGATTGGCGTCAATACTGCAAAGAACTGGCTGGTGACCCATGGTCGCCGGGCGTCGGCGACGACCGGGGTCGATAGCGAGGAGGCCGAGAGCTATGAGGAGGCCGATCTGCTGCGCGACACCGATACTCCTGAGCGGCTATTGATGACCAAGCAGATAGGCCAGGTGGTAAACGCGGCGATGGAAGCGCTGCCCGAGGATTTGCGCACGGCGATTGTCCTGCGTGAAATTGATGGTTTGTCGTATGAAGAAATTGCGCAAGTGATGGATTGCCCGATTGGAACCGTGCGATCGAGAATCTTTCGTGCGCGCGATGCGATTTCGGCCAAATTGAAGCCCATGCTGGATGCGGCCCCGGACAAGAGATGGTGATGACATGAAGACACGAATTTCGGCTTTGATGGATGGCGAACTTGAAAGCCACGAGATTGTGGATACGTTCCGCGAACTGAAACGCAACGGGAAGTTGCGTAGCGAATGGTGCGATTGCCAGTTGATCGGCGCTGCCCTTCGCGGCGAACGGGAACTCGACATAGATGTCGCGGCCAAGGTGATGTCGGCGATAGATCTCGAGCCGACAGTGATGGCGCCGGGGTCAAGGCTCCGGCCTGAATGGCGGGGGCCGGCCCTTGCATTGGCGGCATCCGCTGCCGGTGTCGCGCTGGTGGCCTGGCTCGCACTGGCGCCGGGCAGCGACGGAGTGCCGGCCCGACAGGCAGTGGCTGCGAAGCCGGGGCCGGTGGTGGTGGCAAACTCGCAGTCGACGCCGCGCTTGCAGGAATACCTGGTGGCCCATCAGGCCTACGCGCCGGGCGGTGCCATGGTCGGTGGGGCACGCAATATCCGCACCGTTGCAGCGTCGGGTGAGGGCCGCTGATGACTATTGTTCCTGTCTTGTTGCTGGCCTTGTCCACCGTTCTGCTGGCGACGCCGGTCTTGGCCGAGGAAGGGTTGGCCTTGCTACAGCGCATTGCGCAAGGCTCGCGACAACTGACCTACAGCGGCACCTTCGTCTATCGCAGCGGCGACAAGGTCGATATTTCCCGCATTGCGCATTCTGTAAGCGATGGTCGTGAAATCGAGCGAATCGAGGCTCTCGACGGCAGTCCGCGTGAGGTGTTGCGCTCGGGTAGCGAGGTGAAGTGTTTTTTCCCTGAAGAAAAGCTTCTGATAATCGAGAACCGCTCCAACCAGCGTGGATTCCCGGCTTTGCTGCCCGCCGGTTTGGGGGGGGTGCCGGAACACTATGCAATTCGCAGTGGCGGCCAGGGGCGGGTTGCCGGTGTAAAGAGTCGAGCCGTGCTGCTGGAGCCGCGCGACGGTTTGCGTTACGGACACGAGTTCTGGATGGACGCCGCCAGCGGCTTGCTGCTGAAGGCCAATCTGCTTGGTGAACGTGGCGAGACGCTGGAGTCTTTTGCTTTTACCCAGGTCAAGATTGGAGGCCCCCTCGAGCAGGGGGCGCTGAAGCCCCGGTTCGATAGCGAGCGTGTTCGGGTGCAGCAGGTCAGGGCTACCGAAGTCAAGCCGGACGACATGAACTGGACTTTTCGCACCCTGCTGCCGGGTT
>JBIJDI010000114.1:0-7483 GCA_044344235.1 Sulfuritalea sp.
GATGCACGGCGGCCTCGTCCTGAACGCCGTCGGTGGCCGCCATGCTGAAGGCCGTCATTTTTCCCACGAACGCGTCGTGTTCGACTCTATGGTCGGCGAGTTGCGGGTAGCCGATCCGTTGCAGGTAGTCTTCCTCGGCCTTGAAATGAACCTGGGTGTAGTCGCACATCTGGGACAGCACTTCGTGGAACGCGCCGGAGCATCCACTACCGCTGGCCGTGCGGCACTCGGCCAGCCGGTTGATCATCCCGACCAGCTTCTTGTGTTGCGCATCCATCGCCGCTACGCCGACGCTGTACGCGTCATCCCAGACCACGCTTTCAAGAACCTGCGTGGCGGGTGCCGACTCTGCGGACTCTGGCTTGTCTGGCTTGTCCGGCTTGCCTGGCTGCAGGACCCTGGCCAATTCGCTGCACATCTCGCCAATCGACCGCTGCAGCGTGGCGAGCAACGCATCGGCTGGCGTGCCATCACGCAAGACTGGTTCCAGCGCCAAAACCATGCCGTGAAGCCCGGTCATCCCCAGCATGCCCACGCGCCCCTTGAAGGCG
The DNA here is from genome assembly GCA_044344235.1 of Sulfuritalea sp. Classification (GTDB taxonomy): domain Bacteria; phylum Pseudomonadota; class Gammaproteobacteria; order Burkholderiales; family Rhodocyclaceae; genus Sulfuritalea. The sequence continues at coordinate 552 of JBIJDI010000114.1, forward strand.
TGAGCCAGCTTGCCGGCCTGGTCCGCCTGGCCGGCCGCGATCTCGTCGCGGATCTGCCCGGGAACCGCGCCCGCCGTAGCCACAAAGTCCGCCAGCCAGCGCCGGTAGGAAACTTCGTTGCCGCAAAAGCGCGCCAGTGCCGCCGCGACATCAACGCCGCGCAGGCTGCTTAGGGATTCGCTGAAGATGTCCGTCACACCGGCGACGGCCGGTGTCCAGTGACTTGATTCTTCTGGATTCCGGCCTTCGCCGGAATGACGAGCTACCAATGCTTCCGGCTTCGCTGGCAGGGCGTCCGTCGCACCTGTGGTTTTCTGTTTCGATTGGGGAATCCATTTCGCCAGCGTGCGATAGAAGCTGGGGTTGTCGAAGGGCTTGCCGATATGGTCATTCATGCCGGCCGCCGCGTTGAGTTCCTGCTCGTGCGCCAGGGTGTGCGCGGTCATGGCGATGATCGGCAGTTTCGCAAAGTTCGCCAGGCCGCGCAGCACACGGGTGGCGGTGAGACCGTCCATGACCGGCATCTGGATGTCCATCAGCACCAGATCGAAGGCATCGGGGCCGGATTCGGTGAGGATGTCCAGCACTTCCTGGCCGTTTCCCGCCAGGCGGGGCGTGATGCCGACCGCAGCCAGCAGCGCCTCGACGATCTCGCGGTTGAGCGGCTGGTCATCCGCGACGAGGATGCGTGCGTCCTGGTAGCGCATCGGCAGCGCCTCGTCAGCGGCCGGCTCGGAAGCTGACAGGTCGGCCGCATTGCCCAGGCCCAGCCAGATTGTGAGCTTGAAGGTAGTGCCGCTACCCTCGACGCTGGTGACGCTGATGTCGCCGCCCATCATTTCCGCCAGGCGCCGGCTGATCGTCAAACCGAGACCGGTGCCGCCATATTTGCGGCTCACAGTGGCATCGACCTGAGAGAAAGGCTTGAACAACTGCTTCAACTCCTCCGGCCGCATGCCGATGCCGGTATCTTCAAATGCGATACCGAGACAGACCCGGCCCCCCTCGTGCGCCTGCAGGCTGGTGCGAACCGCGATCTGCCCGGCCTGGGTGAACTTGATCGCATTGCCGATCAGATTAAGGAATATTTGCGTGACACGGGTGGGGTCGCCCAGCAAAACGTCGGGCACCGCATCGTCGATCGCTACGACGAGTTTCAGCCCTTTTTCGGCAGCGCGGTGTGACATCAACGATTCGACATGCGCGATCATCGTGCGCAGGCTGAATGAAATGGTCTCCAGCTCCATGTGTCCGGCGGCAATCTTGGACAGGTCGAGCAGTTCGTTGATGATGCGGTTGAGGTGTTTGCCGGAGCGGACGATCTTCTCCAGATAGTCGTGCAACTTGGGTTCGGTGCTGATGCCCTGGGCCAGGTTTGCCATGCCGATCACGGCGCTCAGCGGCGTGCGCAACTCGTGGCTCATGTTGGCGAGGAAGGCGTCCTTGGACTGGTCCGCGACTTTGGCGACGTCAAGCGCCCGGGTCAGCTCGATGGTGCGCTTCTCGACCAGTTCTTCCAGGTGTTCCTTCTGGTTCTCCAGTTTCCGCTCGATTTTCTTGCGTTCGGTGATGTCGCGAATGACGCCGGTAAAGAACTGGTTGTCGGCAATCTGCCACCGGCCCAGCGACAGTTCCAGCGGAAACTCGCTGCCATCCTTGCGCAAACCGGCCAGTTCGACGGGGTTGCCCATGACGTGCGGTTCGCCGCCGGCACTGACCCGGCTCATGCCGGCATCATGCTGATCACGGAAGCGGGCCGGCATCAGGAGCGTCAGCGACTGGCCGATGGCTTCGCTCTCCGAATAGCCAAACATGGTCGTGGCGCTGGGGTTCCACTTGACGATCTTCCCCGCGCTGTCGGCGGTGACGATGGCGTCGTGCGCCGATTCGGATACGGCCCGGAACAGCGCCTCGCTTTCGCGCAGGGCATCCTCCGCCTGCTTGTGCTCGGTCACGTCCAGGCAATGCCCGACATAGCCGACGAACAGTCCGTCGCTGTCGTAGCGCGGCGCGCCGTCATCAAGCAGCCAGCGATAGTCGCCGTCGTGGCGGCGCAGGCGGTAGATCCTGCTGAAGGCCTCGCGCTGGTCGAAGGCCTTCACATAAGTGTCCAGACAGCGCTGCAAATCATCCGGATGCACGCCCTCGGTCCAGCCGTTGCCAAACTCCTGTTCCAGCGTGCTTCCGGTAAACGCCAGCCATGGCTGGTTGAAGTAATAGCAGCCCTTGTCGAGTCCGGCCATCCAGATCAGCGCCTGGCCGTTATCGGCAACGGCCCGGTAGATTCCCTCCTGGTCTCGAAGTCTGTTGTAGGGATGCTCGATTGTCTCTACGACGATTGCGCGGTAGATAAACAAGTAGGAGATGACCTTGTAGACATGGCCCAACACGTTGTAGCCGCCGGTCATGGTGGTGTACAGCGTGAAGAAGAACTCGCCCATGGCCATGACGCAAACGGCAGCGAACAGCAGCGGCACATTGAATGGTTGCGGCTGCCGCATCCTGATCCACAGTAGCAGCGCAGTGATTACGTTGAGCGCGATGGAAAAGTACTCAAGATTCTTTTTTAGTGGCGTGAGACCCTGTCCCGGGATAAACGTGCGTGGCAGGGCGTCCTGATGAAACAGGACGGCCCAGTTGATCAATAGTGCCAGGCTGAGCAAGGCTCCCAGCATCAGATAGCGTGTTTTGGCGGACTTGAGCGGGCGCCATGGCCAGATGGCGGCAGCAAGCAGTACGGCAGCGGCCAGCAGTCGTGCCGCCAGCCAGAAGTTGAGTTGCTTGTCCGCATTGTTCGGTGTCACGAACTCGGGCATGCCCTGGTAGGTAACGGTATGTGAAAAATCCAGCAAGCCAATCGTAAAGAACACGCAGGCCAGCACCATGATGTTTCCAGGGAGTTTCCGGCCATGTGTGTGCCACCCCACCGCAAAAATCATCATGGAGACGACAATGGAACCGGTCTCGAGCAGTGCGTGCAGTGGCAGGTAGCCTTGAATCCCGCCCGCATCGAATTGCGGTGGTGTCAGCCAGGCCAGCAGCTGGACAATTGCAAGGAGCACCAAAAAACCGCCGATGCGTCGCATGGAGCGGTGGTAAGAGGCGTGTAACTCAAAAAATCCGCGAGACATTGGGATGTACACCACCTTATGGTTGAATCAGGCTCAAAAACATGTTTCCTGCGCCACCGGTGCGGACTGATAGCTGGATCCTGCCCGCGACGAAGTTGATTCTACCTGTTGGAGCGGTCGGCTGAATCAGGCAGCGGCCTGTCCGCTTTTCGGGTAACCTTCGATAAAACCATGCTTATAGAGTGGACACTTTGAGTTTGAAGCATTTTCAGGGCTCTGAAATTGATTCGACCGGGGCCGACAACCCGAGCGACAAGTCGGCAGCCGCTTGGCCAGCATGGCTGGTTCTTGCGCTTGCCTTGTTGCTGACCGTGGGCGTATGGCGTTGGTCGCAACATCGCGTTGATACCCAGAAACGTGCCGAGTTCATGTCACGCGCCGCCGACATTCGGGATGCGCTTGATTTCCGCATGCGCGGCTATCAGGGGGTGCTAAAAGGCGCGGCCGGACTGTTCGCGGCCAGTGAGAACGTCACACGCACCGAATGGCGCGCATATGTCGGTGCTCTGACGCTCAATAAATCCTACCCGGCAATACAAGGCATGGCATTTGCGAGTGCCTTCCCCGGCGAGAATCTCACAGCCCGCATTCAGCAGTTGCGCAAATCCGACCTGCCTGACTTTTCGGTTCGCCCGCCGGGGAACCGTGACTACTATGTGGTCAATGTCTTCGCCGAACCTTTCACCGGCCTCAATGTCAAGGCGATTGGGTATGACATGTGGCAAGACCCGGTTCGCCGGCAGGCAATGGAACAGGCACTTCAAACCCGGGAACCGGTGATTACGTCCAGGGTCACGTTAAAGATAGATGAGGCCAGCAATCCGGTACCCGCCGTCATCATGTATTCGCCGGCGTCAAGTGATGCCGGAAAACTGCTCGGGTTTGTTCTTATTCCCCTGCGTATGACCGAGTTGGTTAAAGACTTGCAAACACTGACCACTCAAGGAGTCGCCTTCGCCATCTACGATGGCGTCGGGAAGAACGAAGATGCGTTGCTTTATCAAAGCACTACTGATGCGAAACACAACCCGCACTTCACGTCCAGCGAAGTGCTGACAGTGGCGGGCCATCCCTGGCGACTGGTATTTTTCTCTGAGCCCTCCCTGGAAGATGGGACTGAAACTCTATCGCCCTACCACGTGCTGGCGATTGGCATCATTTTCAGTTTGATGCTGTTCGCCGTGGGGTGGTCCTTCATATCGTCCCGCCGAAGAGCGTTTGAACTCGCGCGCAAAATGACCCAATCTTTCCATGAGAGCGAGAGTCGCTTCCAGGAAATATTTAACGCGGTCCACGAAGCCATATTCATTCACGATGCCGAAACCGGACGGATTCTTGACGTCAATCGCCGTATGCTTGAGATGTATGGCCTGACGAGGGAAACAGCACTCAGTTCTGGTCCCGATGACTTGTCGCCCGGGATTCCGCCATATTCGTCCGCCGAGGCGTTGCACAGGGTTCAACTCGCCATCACTGAAGGGCCGCAGACGTTCGAGTGGCAGGCGAAAGCGGGCAACGGAGGTCTGTTTCCGGTTGAAGTGAGCCTGAAATTGGCTTCCATCGGCAAAAATCAAGTGGTGCTTGCCGTCGTGCGTGACATCTCCGAGCGCAAGCAGGCCGAGGTTTTGCTGCGTGACAGCGAACAGAAACTGCTCACCATTCTTGAGAGTGTCGACGCCTACATCTACCTCAAGGATGCCGGGGGACGTTATCTGTTTGCCAACCGACCCGTAAGGAGTTTGTGGCAAGTCAACATGGAAGACATTGTCGGCTCCGATGATGAGAAGTTCTTCGACGCGGCAACGGCAGCCAATATCCGGCGCAATGACCTGCGGGTGCTGGAGGGCGGCGAAACATTGAGAACTGAAGAGCAGAACACCGTTGGAGTAACCGGAAAAACGGCTGTCTTTATGTCAACCAAGCTGCCGCTTCGTCGCGAGGACGGAAGCATTTATGCCCTGTGCGGCATTTCAACAGACATCACCGAGCGCAAACGCATCGAACTCGACATCAGAAACCTCAACGCCAGCCTGGAAGAACGGGTTGGCCAGCGCACCGCCGATCTTGAAACCACCAATCAACTGCTCACCCAGGCGAAGATCGCGGCCGAAGCCGCCAACATCGCCAAGAGCGCCTTCCTCGCCAACATGAGCCATGAGATTCGCACGCCGATGAACGGGATCATCGGCATGGCCAACATCCTGCGTCGCGAAGGGGTTACCAGCAAGCAGGCAAAACGCCTCGACACCATTGACGCCTCGGCCCAGCACCTGCTGTCGGTCATCAACGATGTCCTCGACATCTCCAAGATCGAAGCGGGCAAGTTCACCCTGGAGGAAGCTCCGGTCATCGTCAGCAGTCTGATGGCCAATGTCAGCTCGATGCTGTCGGAGCGAGTCAGGGCCAAGGGTATCCACCTGCTGATCGAGACCGAGCACTTGCCCCACAACCTGGTGGGCGACCCGACACGGCTGCAACAGGCGCTGCTCAACTACGCCACCAACGCCGTCAAGTTCACCGAGCAAGGCACCGTGACGCTGCGTGCCCTCAAGCAGGAAGAAACCGCCGATTCGATCAGGGTGCGTTTCGAGGTAACGGATACCGGCATCGGCATCGAACGCGACGCCATGTCCCGGCTCTTCAGTACCTTTGAGCAGGCCGACAATTCGATGACCCGCAAGTATGGCGGCACCGGACTTGGACTGGCGATTACCCGGCGGCTGGCCGAACTGATGGGCGGAGAAGCCGGTGCGGACAGCACGCCGGGGGTCGGCAGCACCTTCTGGTTCACCGTGACGTTGGCGAAGAGAGGCGCGGCGGCTGTAGCACCGACGGCAACAGCAGCCGATGCCGAAGCGGAGATTCGGAGTCGCTACGCCGGTCACCGCATTCTGGTGGTTGATGATGAGCCGATCAACCGGGAGGTTGCCCGGATGCAGCTTGAAGCGGTAGATCTTGTCGCAGACACGGCGGAGGACGGAGCAGAGGCCGTCGCACTGGTGCGGAAGAACATCTACGCGGCCATCTTGATGGACATGCAGATGCCGAAACTGAACGGAGTCGAGGCGACGCAGGAAATACGTCAGCTTCCCGGCTATCGGGACACCCCGATCATCGCCATGACCGCCAACGCTTTTGCCGAGGACAAGATGCAGTGCTTCGATGCGGGGATGACCGACTTTCTGATCAAACCTTTCAACCCCGATGAGTTGTTTGCGATCTTGCTGCGCGCGCTGAGTCAGCGAGATACGTAGCGACGAGTCAGCAATAGCCCCGAGCTACCCCAGTGTGACCAAGTCGCCGTCTCGCCAGCGCAGACTTTCCGGACGCGGCGGACTCAGATTGCTGCAGTGCCTGCTTCGTAGCCTTCAATCGCCTTGCGCAACTTCTCCGGCAGCGGGCGCGACTTCCGGGTCTCCGGGTCCGCATTCACGTAGACCATCTCTCCGCTGATCAGGCGTTCTCCGTTGCGGAAAACGCCCATCTCGAAGCTCATGCTCGAATTGCCGAGTTTGGCCGCGCGGACACAGATCTCCAAAAACTCGTCGAAGTGCGCCGAGGCGTGATAGTTGATGACACTGCGCACGGCAAAGAGATCGCCGCCGGTGCCGGCAATGCCATCCGGGTAGGGCAGGCCGATGGCGCGCCAGTATTCGGTGATGCCGATATCGAAGTAGCTGAGGTAGTGACCGTTGAAGACGATATTTTGCGGATCGACCTCGGCCCAGCGCACCCGCAGCGTGTGGCGCAGGCGAAAGGCGGCGGGCTCCGAGGGCGTGTCCACGCTCAGTTTTCCTCGGT
>JBIJDI010000115.1:0-7463 GCA_044344235.1 Sulfuritalea sp.
GATAATCGGCACTTTCGGCTCGTAGCTGAAGCCGAGCTTTTCGATCTCGCAGGCCAGGCGGTGAAGCTTTTCCTTCTCGTCGTAGTCGAAGCGTATCCAGGGGTACTGGCGCGACGAAGGCTTGATGTCTTCCGGCCGGATCTTCTCGATCAGCTTGAGGCGGCTGGTGGCCTGGCGCGCCTTCGACTTGTTGGCCGAGAAGCGGCGCACGAAGCCCTGCAGGTCGGCGACGCGCTCCTTGGCCTTGGTGTTGGCCGAGACCTGACGTTCGCGCGCCACGGTCGAGGCTTCCATGAAGTCGTCGTAATTGCCGCCATAGACCTTGATCGTGCCGTAGTCCAGGTCGGCCATGTGGGTGCAGACCTGGTTCAGGAAGTGCCGGTCGTGCGAGATGATGACCATGGTGCTCTCGCGTTCGTTGAGGATGTCCTCCAGCCAGCGGATGGTGTTGATGTCGAGGTTGTTGGTCGGCTCGTCGAGCAGCAGGATGTCGGGGTTGGCGAACAGTGCCTGCACCAGCAGCACGCGCAGCTTCCAGCCCGGCGCGACTTCGCTCATCGGCCCGGTGTGCTTTTCGATCGGGATGCCGGCGCCCAGCAGCAGTTCGCCGGCGCGCGATTCGGCGGTGTAGCCGTCGTACTCGGCGAAATGCGATTCCAGGTTGGCGGCGCGCATGTAGTCGTCTTCCGTCGCATCCGGATTGGCGTAGATCGCGTCGCGCTCGGACATGCAGGCCCACATCTCGGCGTGGCCCATCATCACCACGTCGAGCACCCGCACTTCCTCGTAGCCGAACTGGTCCTGCTTCAGGTAGGCCATGCGCTCACCCGGGTCGAGCGAGACATTGCCGGCGGACGACTCCAGCACGCCGGCCAAAATCTTCATGAAAGTGGTTTTGCCCGAGCCGTTGGCGCCGATCAGCCCGTAGCGGTTGCCTTCGCCGAACTTGACCGAGACATTTTCGAAAAGCGGCTTGGCGCCGAACTGGATGGTGACGTTTGATGCGACGAGCATGGCAGTGCAACCGGTTGATGCGCCGGGGAAATTCGGCGAGGGCCGTATTCTACTGCCCCCGCCACTGCAAGCCCAGCCTGCTCAGCGTCTGGCGTTGGGAAAGAACAGTTGTTCGCCGCCGATTTTGTACTCGGCAATCGCCTTCTGGCCATCCGCCGACACCACCCAGTCGATGAACTTCTGGCCGTCGGCCTGTTTTACATGCGGGTGCTTCGCCGGGTTGACCAGGATCACGCCGTACTGATTGAAGAGCTTCGTGTCGCCTTCGACGACGATGCCGAGCTCGCCCCGATTCTTGAACGACAGCCAGGTGCCGCGGTCGGCCAGGATGTAGGCGTTCATCGAGGCGGCGGTGTTGAGCGCCGAACCCATGCCGGAACCAGTGTCGCGGTACCAGGGACCCTTGGCCTTGTCGAGATCGACGCCGGCGGCCTTCCAGTAGCGCAACTCGGCGGCGTGGGTGCCGCTCTTGTCGCCGCGCGAAACGAAGGGTGCCTTCGCGGCTTCGATGCGGCGCAGGCCGTCGAGGATGTCGCGGCCACCCGCCTTGGCTGGATCGGCCTTCGGCCCGATCACGACGAAGTCGTTGTACATGACTTCCTGGCGCTTGACGCCGTAGCCTTCGGCGATGAATTTTTCCTCGGCGGCCTTGTCGTGCACGAAAACCACGTCGGCGTCACCGCGCCGCGCCATGTCCAGCGCCTGGCCGGTACCCAGGGCGACGACGCGCACCTTGATGCCGCTGGCCTTTTCGAAGATTGGCAGCAAATGGCCGAAGAGGCCGGACTGCTCGGTCGAGGTGGTCGAGGAGACGGTGATGAAGCGCTCCTGGGCCTGAGCCGGGATGGCGGACATCAGGCCGGCGGCGGCAAGGGCGGAACAGAACAGACGACGCGTGATCATGGCATTTCCTCCTGAAGAAAACTTTGTGCCGCATCGGTTTGCGGCTGATGGAAAAACTGTCCGACCGGCGTCTGTTCGACGATGCGGCCGCGGTCGATGAAGACGATGTCCTCGGCAATGCGCCGCGCCTGGCCAAGGTTGTGGGTGGTCATCAGGATGCGGGCGCCGCTGGCGGCAATCTCGTTGATGATGCGTTCCACCTCGCGGCTGCTGGCCGGGTCGAGGCTGGCGGTAGGTTCGTCGAGGATCAGCAGTTCGGGTTCCAGCGCCCAGGCGCGGGCCAGCGCCACGCGCTGTTGTTCGCCGCCTGAAAGCAGCCGCGCTGGCCGCAGCGCGAGATGTTCCAGCCCGACGCGCGCCAGCGCCGCCCGCGCCCGCTCTTCGCGTTCCGTCGCCGCGTAACCCTTGAGCTTGAGTCCGTAGACCACGTTGGCCAGCGCCGTGGTGCGCAGCATCACCGGGCGCTGGAACACCATCGCCTGCGACAGCGGCCGCGGCCAGTAAAGGACGCCGGTGCTCGGATGCAGCAGATCATGGATCAGACGCAACAAGGTGCTCTTGCCGGCGCCATTGGGACCGAGCACCACGGTGCGTTGCGCGCCCAGCGTCAGCGAAACGTCGGCGATGATGCGTGTGCCTCCTTCCGTGAGGCTTAGGCCGTCGATGCTGAGCCAGGTATTCACCCCCAGTGCCTCTCGGCCCAGCCGCGCAGCGCATAGGCCACGGCGTTGATCGCCAGCACCACGGCGATCAGGATGAAGCCCAGGGCGAGGGCCAGCGGCAGGTCGCCCTTGCTGGTTTCCAGTGCGATGGTGGTGGTCATCACGCGCGTCACGCCGTCGATGTTGCCGCCAACGATCATTACCGCGCCGACCTCGGCAATGGCGCGGCCGAATCCGGCCAGCGCTGCCGTCGATAGCGAGAAGCGGCCGTCCCAGAGCAGGGTGGCGGCGGCGCGCGTGCGGGTCGCTCCCAGCGAGCGCAGTTGCTCGCGGTACTCGGTCCATTCGTCGGCGATCACCTGCCGCGTCAGCGCCGCGACGATCGGCGTCACCAGCACGGCCTGCGCGATCACCATGGCGGTCGGCGAAAACAGCAGGCCGAATTGACCCATCGGCCCGGCGCGCGACAGCAGCAGATACACCAGGAGGCCGACCACTACCGGCGGCAGACCCATGAGGCCGTTGAACAACACGATCAGCGTGCGCCGCCCCGGAAAGCGGCCGACCGCAAGCAAGGCGCCGATCGGCATGCCGATCACGCAGGCGATCAGGGTCGCCGCCAGGCTCACGCGCAGGCTGAGCAGAACAATGCCGGCCAATCGCGCGTCGGCGCCAGCCACGAGCTGCCAGGCGGTGATCAGGGGTTCGTTGAATTCGGACATGAAGGGCGGCGATCTATGCAGTGCGCTACATATGGGCTGTGAAGCGTAAGCTATGCAAACAAAGGACCATATATGTCATCAGCTGCAACAACTATGCGTTTGAAGCCCGATGTGCCTCGTCTGCGCTGGGCCTGGGATTTCGGGCCGCTGCTGGGGGATGTCGATACCAGTCGCCTGCTGGGCCTGCTCACCGCCCTTGCGGCGGAGGGCGCCTTGGGCAATGCGGCGAAGCAGGCCGGCATGTCTTACCGCTCGGCATGGGGCCTGTTGCGCGACTGCGAGCAGGCCCTAGGCGCACCGCTGGTTGTCATGGAACGCGGACGGGGCACGCGGCTGACGGAGTTCGGCGCGTCGCTGGTGCAACTCGATGCCGCGGCACGTGTTGCGCTCGATGCGGTGCATGCCCCGTGGCAACGACGGCTCGAGGATTTGCTGGCACCGGTGGTGCGCGCCGTGCCGGAGCGACTGCGGCTGGGGGCGAGCCATGATCTGGCGCTGGCGGACTGGGTCGAGCACGGTCGCCGCATTAGCTTCGACTTGTTCTGGCGCGGCAGCGAGGAGGCGCTGGCCGGCCTCGGTCGCGACGAATGCGATATCGCCGGTTTTCATGTGCCGGAAAGCTGGACCGCCCCACAAGTGGAAAGCTGGCTCGGGCGCTGGTTGAAGCCGTCGCTGCATGCCTGCCTGCCGCTGATGCGTCGCTGCCAGGGTCTGATCGTGGCGCGCGGCAATCCGCACCGGCTGCAAAGTCTGGCCGATGCCTCGAAGCGCGGACTGCGCATGGTGAACCGCCAGCGCGGTTCGGGCACGCGCAGCCTGATCGACCAGTTGCTGGCGGCCAATGGCTTGCGGCCTGAGAACATTGCCGGTTACGCCCATGAAGAATTCACCCACGAAGCGATTGCCGCCACGGTGGCGGCCGGGCAGGCCGATGTCGGCTTCGGCATCGAGGCGGCGGCGGCGCGCTATGACTTGGGGTTTGTTCCGCTGATCTGGGAGCGCTACGGTTTCGCCATGCGCTCGGCCATCGCCAACAGCCCGGAAGGCAAAGCCTTCCTCGCTCGGCTGCAGGGCAACACCTTCCGCCAACGTTTGCTGGCCATGCCCGGTTACGAACCGCTGTCGGTTCGCGCGCCGGGGGTGTGGGCCGAGTTCCTGACCTGAGCGCCTAGTACTCGACGGCGAATTCCGTCGCCTGCCAGATCGCCCGCTTGGCGTCGAGTTCGACGGCGACATCGGCGCCACCGATCAGGGTGTGTTCGATGCCTGCGGCTTCGAGTCCGGCGACCAGTTCGCGGCGCGGCTCCTGCCCGGCGCAGATGACGATGGTATCGACGGCGAGCAACTGTGGCTTGCCGTCGACCGATATGTGCAGACCGGCATCGTCGATTTTCAGATACTCGCAACCGCCCTGCAGATGCACGCCGCGCTTTTGCAGCAGCAGACGCCGCGCCCAGCCGGTGGTCTTGGCCAGGCCATCGCCGACCTTGGTGGCCTTGCGCTGCAGCAGCCAGACTTCGCGCGGCGTGGCCGGCATTTGCGGTTCGGTAAGGCCGCCGCGCTTGTCCTGGTACTCCGGATCGATACCCCATTCCTTGCGGTCGGTGTCGATCGAGTCGCCGCGCGCTTCGGCGTTGGTCAGCAGCTCGGCAACGTCGAAGCCGATGCCGCCGGCGCCGATGACGGCGACCTTTTTGCCGGCCTTCTTGCGGCCTTCGATGAGGTCGATGTAGCTGGTGACCTTCGCATGGTCGATGCCGGGAATGGCGGGCGTGCGCGGCACGATGCCGGTGGCGACGACGACGTGGTCGTAACCCTGAAAGTCGGTGCTGGCGACACGGCGATTGAGTTGCACATCGACCTTCAACTCCTTCAAGCGGGTGCCGAAGTAGCGCAGGGTTTCACCGAATTCTTCCTTGCCCGGAATCCGTCGCGCCAGATTGAATTGGCCGCCGATTTCGGCGGCGGAATCGAACAGGCTGACGCGGTGGCCGCGTTCGGCCAGTTGCGTCGCGGCGGCGAGACCGGCGGGACCGGCGCCGACCACGGCGACTTTCTTTGGCGACGCCGCTGGTTCGACGGTGACGTCGAGTTCGTGGCAGGCGAAAGGATTGACCAGACAGGAACACAGTTGGCGCGAGAAGATGTGGTCGAGGCAGGCCTGGTTGCAGGCGATGCAGGTGTTGATCGCATCGGCGCGACCGGCGGCGGCCTTGTTCACGAACTCGGCATCGGCGAGGAAGGGTCGTGCCATCGAAACCATGTCAGCATCGCCGCGCGCCAGCACGTCCTCGGCGACCTGCGGATCGTTGATGCGGTTGGTGGTGATCAGCGGAATCTTTACCTGCCCCATCATGCGGCGCGTGACCCAGGTGTAGGCCGCGCGCGGCACGCTGGTCATGATGGTCGGGATGCGCGCCTCATGCCAGCCGACGCCGGTGTTGATGATGGTGGCGCCGGCCTTCTCGACTTCCTTCGCCAGGGCGACGACCTCGTCCCAAGTGCTGCCGCCTTCGACCAGGTCGAGCATCGACAAACGGAAGATGATGATGAAGTTGGCGCCGACTTTTGCGCGTACGGCGCGGAGGGTTTCAAGGCCGAAGCGGATGCGGTTCTCGAAACTCCCGCCCCAGCGGTCGTCGCGGTGATTGGTCTGCGGCGCGATGAACTGGTTGATCAGGTAGCCCTCCGAGCCCATGATCTCGACGCCGTCATAGCCGGCGAACTGGCACATCGCGGCGCACTGCGCGTAGTCGGCGATGGTCTTGAGGATCTCGTCCTCGGTGAGCGGGTGCGGTGTCGACGGATTGATCGGCGCCTTGAGCGCGGATGGGGCGACGGGGCGTTTGGTGTAGGCATAGCGCCCGGTGTGAAGGATCTGCACGCAGATCTTGCCGCCGTGGGCATGCACGGCCTCGGTGATGACGCGGTGCTTGGCGGCTTCTGTCTCGTTGTCGAGGATCGAGGCGCCCTGCATGACGATGCTGTCCTGGTTCGGCGCGAAGCCGCCGGTGACGATGAGGCCGACGCCGCCCTTGGCGCGTGCGGCATAGAAGGCTGCCATGCGGTCGTGGCTGTTGCCGATGTCTTCCAGGCCGGTATGCATCGAGCCCATCAGGACGCGGTTTTTCAGGGTGGTGAAGCCGAGGTCCAGCGGGGCCAGCAGGTGCGGGTAGGCGTTGCTCATGAGTTCTCCTTCGTTGGTCTGCCGCCGGGCCGCCCCAAGGCAGACCCGTCAAAAGCCCGCGAGCGCAGCGAGCCGTGGTCACCCCTTCTCTTGGAGAAGGGGCTGGGGGATAAGTCGTTCACTTGTTTGATGTTGCGCAGCAGGTCGAGCGCTTCCTCGCACCATTCCAGCCAGCCCTGTTCGAAGCGCAAGCCGCTTTTCAGGACCATGTACTGCAAGGCGCGCTGGGGGTCCAGCGTACCGGAGAAGTCGCGCGCTTCGATGACGTGATAGCACGTCAGGCGGTTGGCGTGGGCGGCGCGATGGTGTTCGAGTTCGGCGATCAGGCCTTGCGGATCACCGAAGGCGGCGCCGCGCAGCTTGACCATCAGCGCGTCGCGGGTGCCTTCCGGCTCGACAGGCTCCGCGATCCAGCGCGACAGTTCGACGCGACCTTTCGCGGTGGCTGAAAACACTTTGCGATCGGGTGCGGTCTCGCCGGCCTGTACTTCGGCGCTTATCCAACCTTCGGCCTCCATGCGCGCGAGAACGCGGTAAATCTGCTGGTGCGTCGCGTGCCAGAAATAGCCGATCGAACGGTCGAAACGGCGCGCCAGTTCGTAACCGGAACTGGGCTTTTCGAGCAGGGAAACCAGCAGGGCATGGTCGAGGGCCATGCGGCGAAGAATACTATGCAACGAGTTGCATTGCAACCCGTTGCATAGGTGTCAGGCCAAGCGAAATCGTCCGATTCCAAAAACAAAAAGCCGGCCCGCATCTGCGGGCCGGCTTTTTAGGTGAAACGACCGAGTCTTACTTGGCCTTGGCGTCGGCTTCGCACTTCTTCATGAAGGTTGTCTTGGCGGCGCCAGCCAGCGGCTTGCCTTCCTTGCTGACCGCCTTTTCCGCACAACCCGAGGGCTTGGCAGCGGGTTTGGCAGCGTCTGCCGGCTTGCCGGCACCCTGGCACTTCTTCATCGAGGCGGCCTTGGCTGC
>JBIJDI010000116.1:0-7450 GCA_044344235.1 Sulfuritalea sp.
ACGCGCCGTCCTATATTCCGGTGCTGCAGTTCTGCGACAACCGCGATCTGCGCGCGCGTATGTACCGCGCTTACGCCACGCGCGCTTCGGAGTTCGGCCCGGAAGGCTGGAACAACGGCCCGTTGATCGATCGCCTGCTGGTCCTGCGCAACGAAGAAGCGAAGATGCTCGGCTACGCCAATTTTGCCGAAGTATCGCTGGCCACCAAGATGGCCGACACGCCGGCCCAGGTGGCTGGATTCCAGCGCGACATGGCAAAGAAGGCGCGTCCTTTCGCCGAAAAGGACATTGCCGAACTGCGCCGGTTTGCTGCCGCGGAACTGGGCATGGACACGCTGGAAAGCTGGGATCTTTCCTGGGCTTCGGAGAAGCTCAAGCAGGCGCGCTACAGTTTTTCTGATGACGAAGTGAAGCAATATTTTCCGGAACCGAAGGTGCTGGCAGGCTTGTTCCGCGTCATCGAGGCCCTGTTTGCAGTCAAGCTCGCGCCCGACACGGCGCCGGTGTGGCATCCTGCGGTGCGTTTTTTCCGCATCGAGCGTGAAGGAAAACTCATCGGCCAGTTCTACCTCGACCTGTATGCGCGCGAAACCAAGCGTGGCGGCGCATGGATGGACGAAGCGATTACCCGCCGCAGGGTTGCATCAGGCGTGCAGACCCCGGTGGCCTACCTCAACTGCAACTTTCCGGCACCGGTTGGCGAGGGTACGCAAATGCGTCCGGCTACCTTCAGCCACGACGACGTCATTACACTGTTCCACGAATGCGGGCACGGCTTGCACCATCTGCTGACGCAGGTGGACGAATTGCCGGTGTCGGGCATCCATGGCGTCGAATGGGATGCGGTCGAACTGCCGAGCCAGTTCATGGAGAATTTCTGCTGGGAATGGGACGTGCTCAGCGGGATGACGGGCCATTCCGAAAACGGGGCGCCGCTGCCGCGCGCGCTCTACGACAAGATGATCGCGGCGAAGAATTTCCAGAGCGGGCTGCAAACCTTGCGCCAGGTCGAGTTCGGCTTGTTCGACCTGCTGCTGCACAGCGAGTTTGTTCCCGGCGCCGGCAAGGGTTTCATGGATCTGCTGGCCGACGTTCGCCGTGAAGTGGCGGTGCTGGTGCCGCCGGAGTGGAACCGCTTTCCGCACAGCTTTTCGCACATTTTCGGTGGCGGCTACGCGGCCGGTTACTACAGCTACAAGTGGGCCGAAGTGTTGTCTGCTGACGCCTACGAGGCCTTCGAAGAGGCGGCCAAAACCAGTGGCAGCACACTGGATAAGGCGACCGGCGAGCGCTTCTGGCGCGAGATCCTGTCGGTCGGCGGATCGCGACCTGCGCTGGAATCCTTCAAGGCATTCCGCGGGCGCGAGCCGCAGCCCGATGCCTTGTTGCGGCACAACGGGATGGCTGTGGCGGCTTGAGCCGCCGCAGCGCCGGCGCCGACTCTTAGTCTGCGCGAACCAGACTGGCGAATTCCCTATCGAGAATCGCCGGGTCGCCGCTGTTCAGTTCCACCAGCCGGCGCAGGTGGGTGACACTGTCGAGGTCGATGCTTTCGCAGCGCAGGCCGACATGAGGCCCTTCGACATGCATCACCTTGGTCCACATGGTGATCGTGGCGTCCGGCGCGAGTTCCAGAGACAGCCGGCACTCCTCGCCGGGCTTGCCGTGCCAGATACTGCCGGTTTCGAGCAGTGCGCCCTTCAGCGATATATCCTGCAGTTGAGCAAAGGCGTTGCCGTCGTGGGTGGTCAGACGCACCGGCGAATGAAACACGGCGCGCCAGAAATTGCGGCGCTCAGTAGCCTTTGTCACGCAGATTCTCCTTTGGTTGTGCAACGCTGAAATCAATGCCGGTGAAATACCTCTGCAGCGGGCAGGGTGTGTCCGGGTGGCAGTCGTGCTCGCGGGCGCATTCGCGCTGGGTTTCGTCCAGCAGCACCATTTCTCCGCAAACAGGGCAGGGTGCGACAGGTGAATCGAACATGATGCACCTCCATTTCCTCGGGCTGGGTTGGCCCTGCGTTTGATTATAGACGGACGCCCCGCTCGGGTATCATCACTGCATGAAAATTGCCACGTGGAACGTAAATTCGCTCAAGGTGCGCCTGCCGCATGTACTCGACTGGCTGGCGGCGACCCAGGCGGACGTGCTGTGCCTGCAGGAAACCAAGATGGAGGACAAGGTCTTTCCCTATGCCGAACTCGAAGCCGCCGGCTATCACGCGGCACACAACGGCCAGAAGACCTATAACGGCGTCGCCATCCTGGCGCGTGCCCCGCTGACGGACGTACGCTGCGACATTCCGGCGTTCGCCGACGAGCAGAAGCGGGTGATTGCCGCGACGGTAAACGGCGCCCGGATAGTATGTGCTTACATGCCGAATGGTCAGGCGGTGGGCTCCGACAAGTACGAGTACAAGCTGCGCTGGCTGGCGGCGCTGGCCGGGTTCGTGCGCGACGAAATGACGCGCTGCCCGCAACTGGCCCTGCTGGGCGACTACAACATCGCACCGGCAGATCGCGACGTGCATGACCCCGCGGCATGGAAGGATCAGGTGTTGTGCAGCGAACCGGAGCGAGCCGCATTCCGCCGGTTTGTCGATCTCGGTCTGGCGGACGCTTTTCGTCTCTTCGACCAGCCGGACAAGACCTACTCATGGTGGGACTATCGGCAAATGGGTTTTCGCCGCAATCACGGCTTGCGCATAGACCACATCCTGCTGTCGGCGCCTCTGGCTGCGGCGTGCCGGGCCTGCACTATCGACAAGGCGCCGCGCAAACTGGAGCGGCCTTCCGATCATGCGCCCGTCGTTGCGGAACTGGTTGCCGCGCCGGAGGCGAAGCCGGCGTGAAAACGAAGTTTCAGTGGAGGCTAACGTCGGCTTCATCGACGTTAAGCGAAGCGGCCGAAACTAAGACCGAGGCGCTGGTTTCTCTCTATCCGGTTTTGGCCAAGCTGCCTGCCGGCCTGTTGCAGCGAATTGGCGATACGGCGCAGACCGTGCCTCTTCCTTCCGGCGCCACGGTATTCGACGAGCGCCAGCCCTGCCGGGGCTTCCCCTTTGTTCTTGAAGGGGCGATTCGTGTCGCCAAGCTCAGCGCCAGCGGCAGAGAGTTGCCGCTATACAGAGTAGTGGCCGGCCAGAACTGCATCATCACGTCGAGCTGCCTGCTCGGCCACGCCGACTACAACGCACGCGGGGTCACCGAGGGAGCCACCACGCTGGTCCTCCTGCCGCGCGACGTGTTTGACGAAATGCTGGGAGAGCCGGCCTTTCGTGACTTCGTGTTCGCGCTTTTCTCGGAGCGCATGGCCGAGTTGATGCAACTCGTTGAGGAGGTGGCGTTCCGGAAACTGGACCAGCGTCTGGCCGCGCTGCTGTTGGGCAAGGGCCGTGTCGTGCGCGCCACGCATCAACAGCTGGCTGACGAACTGGGCAGCGTGCGCGAAATGGTCAGCCGACTGCTGAAGGGTTTTGCCGAGCAGGGACTGGTCCGCCTTGGGCGCGAGCAGGTGGAAGTGCTCGACCCAGCGGGTCTGCGCAAAGCGGCTTCTGTGACTTAGGTTACATTCAAGGGCGAGTGGGGATGTTGTAATGCGCTCACTGTTGCAAAACCCCATAGGAGAAAACCATGAAACTGAATGTTGGCGGCGTCGACCGCGTTGTACGTATTGCTGCCGGTGTCGGCCTGGTGGGCTGGGCGGCCATGGGTGGTCCGGTGTGGGCCTGGATCGGCGTGGTTCCGCTGGCTACCGGCGCGATCGGCTGGTGCCCGCCCTACGCGATCTTCGGCTTCAACACCTGTTCGGTGAAGAAGCAGGCCTGAATCGCCTCTAGAACTCGATTCCGAGATTGACGGAATCGAAGGTCTGCCGGCCGCCGTTGCTGGCGGCCGTGAAGAATTCCTCGCTGCGACGCACTCGCGTCACCGAAATGCGTACGGCATCAATGCGCAGGCTGAAACCGGCGGTGAGGTCGTAGACATGCGGCCGCCGCCGGACGCTCGGGCTGTCGCGAAATACCGTGCCGTCGAGGAATATGTTGTGGGCAACGAGCCGGTGATCAAGGCCGGCGAATACATACCATTCCATGCCGTGCGAGCGCCCCGGTTCTATGTCGCGGCGCATGTTCTGCAGCATGGCGCCACCCGGTTCGATGGTGTCGGGCCCGAAGCCCGTCATATGGCGGCCGAGGCGCAGGATGCCGCCGCCGCGCGCCAGCGTCATGACGGTGCCCAGCGTCGCTCCGCCATGCGGAATCAGTTCCAGATCGAACTCCGGCCTGCTGCCCAGTGCGTGTTTGCTTTTGGCCAGATACGACACCAGAAAGGCCGGCTCATTGGGAATCTGGTTTTGCCAGCCCACGGGTTGCGGCGCGCCGATCAGCTTGTGCCAGCCGGTCTGGACCTCCCTGCCCAGCGCAGACGGGCCGACCAGGCCGAGGTCGATTTCCACCGTGTCGAGACGGTTGTCTTTCGCGCGCTGCGCCACGCCGCCGAGATAGAGCCAGGCTGCCCAAGGGCGGTCGAGCGGCTGTGGCTGGCTGATCCTGATCGACTTCGGGGTGTAGAGATTCTGGCCCAGGAACAGACCGAGATGGATGGCGCTGCCGCCTTCCGGCGCCAGTTGTTTGAGCAACTCCGTGGCCGGTAGTTGGAGAATCTCAAAGGGCGCGCCGCCGCCGAACTTGATGCCATTGGTGTAGTAGCGGTCGGTGCGCGCCAGCATGTCGTTTTCGACAAACAACTGGAACTCGCTGCCTTCGGGTGGGCGCAGCTGGGCGCGCGCGGACGGCAACAGAGAAGCCAGCACGGCGAGCAAGACGATGGCGCGAAACATCAGAGGCAGAGGACGCAGAGTGGGTCGTGGCGAGTGTTGATTATCGCCCCGCATGCGTTCTCGCGAGCCAGCGCAGGGCGCCGCGGCCCGCAGCGCGACCGCTGGCGAAGCAGGCGGTAAGCAGGTAGCCCCCGGTCGGCGCTTCCCAGTCGAGCATTTCTCCGGCGCAGAAGACCCCTGGCATATCGACCAGCATCAGATTCCTGTCCAGTGCCGCGAAGTCGACGCCGCCTGCGCTGCTGATGGCTTCGTCGAGCGGACGTGATGAAACAAGGTGCAGCGGCAGCGACTTGATACGTGCCGCAAGGAGCACCGGAGTGGCAAGGTCGGCAGGTGTTGCGCATTCATGGAGTAGCGCCGTCTTGACGCCGGTGATGCCGGCCCGGCGTCGCAGGTGATTGGAGAGCGAGTCGCGTCCGCGCGGCTGAGCCAGGTCATCCGTCAGGCGCTGCAAGGAACGCCCGGGAGCCAGGTCGAGATGAAGCGTTGCGCTTCCGGTAGCGTCGATGCAATCTCGCAGCGGCGCGGAGAGGGAGTAAATCAGGCTGCCCTCGACGCCGTGTGCGGTGACGAGAAACTCGCCGTCGCGCCAGACTCGCGAGCCATCCGGCGCAACAAATGTGGCGCTTACTGTCTTGACCGGCTGGCCTGCAAAACGCTGGCGCAGGCGGTCGCTCCAGGCGACGTCGAAGCCGCAATTGGCCGGTCGCAAGGCTTGCACACGGACTCCGCGTTCGGCCAGGAGTGGCAGCCATGCTCCGTCCGAGCCCAGCCGGGCCCAGCTGCCGCCGCCGAGTGCAAGTAACACGGCGTCGGCCTGGACAGCGACTTCATCTGCCGGGGTAGCGAAGCACAGGGTATGTCCATCATCCGTCCAGCCACGCCAGCGATGGCGCGCGTGAAACACCACGCCGGCGGCGCGCAACCGGTGCAGCCAGGCGCGCAACAGTGGCGCGGCTTTCATTTCCTGCGGGAAGACGCGACCGGAACTGCCGACAAAAGTTTCGACGCCGAGTCCTTGCGCCCAGGCGCGCAACTGCTGCGGGCCGAACTCCTCCAGCCAGCGGCCAACTTCGCTTTGGCGGGCGCCGTAGCGCGAAAGAAACAGGTCCGGTGCTTCCGAGTGCGTCAGGTTGAGTCCGCCGCGGCCGGCGAGGAGGAACTTGCGGCCGACGGAAGGCATGGCATCAAAAACGTCGACACGGATGCCGGCGGCGCTCAATGCCTCGGCTGCCATCAGGCCTGCCGGGCCGCCGCCGATGACGACGACCCTGCTGCCCGGTGTAACAGTAACGGAATCAGCGGCGGGCAAGGTCGGCCAGCGAATTGGCGAGGCGCACGTAGTCGGCCACGGCGATGTCTTCGGCACGTGCGGTGGGCGTGATGCCCAGTGCGACGAGACCGGCCTCGTCGATGAGTTCGCGCAGGGTGTTGCGCAGCATCTTGCGCCGCTGCGAGAAAGCGGCGGTCACCACACGGGCGAACAGCGCGGGATCTTTCGCCGTCTCACCGGCGCCGAGTTTTCTGGGGATCATGCGCACGATGGCCGAGTCGACCTTGGGCGCCGGGTTGAAGGCGCCGGGAGGAACGACAAAGAGGCGTTCCATGTGATAGTGGTACTGCAGCATCACCGAAAGGCGCCCGAAATCCTTGGTACCCGGATCGGCCACCATGCGATCGACCACTTCCTTCTGCAGCATGAAGTGCATGTCATGGACCAGCGGCGCGAACGCAACCAGATGGAACAGCAGCGGGCTGGAGATGTTGTAGGGCAGGTTGCCGACGATCTTCAACGGCCCCGAATCCTTGAGCGAACCAAAGTCGAATTTGAGCGCATCGCCTTCGTGCACGGTCAGTCGCTCGGGCGCGAAGCGCTGCTGCAGTCGCGCGATCAGGTCACGGTCGATCTCGACCACCTGCAGATGGTCGATGCGTTCCAGCAGCGGTTCGGTGATGGCGCCCAGCCCGGGCCCGATTTCCACCACCGTATCGCCCGCATGCGGCGCAATCGCGTCGACAATCTTGTGGATGATGCCGGGCGAGACAAGGAAGTTTTGCCCAAAGCGCTTCCGGGCAGTGTGCCCGGCTACGGTTTTCATCCGGTGCGTGCCGTGGCTGCCGGCATGCCGTCGTGAAACACCATCAGCGTGCCGGGTTCCATGGTGATCCAGTTCTCGTTGTCGGTCAGCGGCAAGGTGGCGATCAAGGCTACGCGGTCGTCGGCGTTGGCCACCTCGCTGAAATCGATGCTGACGTCCTGGTCCGTAAGGTGGGCGACGGCGAACGGCGCCTTGCGCACAATGTAGGCCAGCTTGGTGGCGCAATGGGCATAGAGGCAGTTGCCGTTGCTGAGCAGAAAATTGAATTCCCCGTGGGCGGCGATTTCGCGCGTGATGTCGGCAAGAAAATCGAACATCGGCTGCCTGAGCGGCATGGCGTCGCCGAACTCGCCACGCAGGCGCTGCAAGAGAAAGCAGAAGGCCAGTTCCGAATCGGTGTCACCGACCGGAACGAAACTGCCGTCGAGTGCCGGGCCAAATTCCTTGAGGTTTCCATTGTGGGCAAAGATCCAGTAGCGTCCCCACAACTCGCGCTGGAACGGATGCGTGT
>JBIJDI010000124.1:0-7128 GCA_044344235.1 Sulfuritalea sp.
TGGCGACGGCTGCCTGATGGAAGGCATTTCGCACGAAGCCTGTGCGCTGGCCGGCACCTGGGGCCTGGGCAAGCTGACGGCGTTCTGGGACGACAACGGCATTTCCATCGACGGTCATGTCGAAGGTTGGTTCACCGACAACACGCCCAAGCGCTTCGAGGCCTACGGCTGGCACGTCGTGCCGAACGTCAATGGCCACGATCCGGTGGCGTTGAATGCCGCGATCAACGCCGCCAAGGCGGTGACCGACAAGCCTTCGCTGATCTGCTGCAAGACCGTGATCGGCCTCGGCGCTCCGAACAAGCAGGGCACCCACGACGTGCATGGCGCGCCGCTGGGCGATGCCGAAATCGCCGCCGCCCGTACGAATATCGGCTGGCCGCACCCGGCATTCGAGATTCCCGCGGATGTCTATGCCGGCTGGGACGCGAAGAAGAAAGGCGCCGAGTTTGAAGGCGGCTGGAACCAGAAGTTCGCGAGCTACGCCAAGGCCTTCCCGGGCGAAGCCGCCGAGTTCAAGCGCCGCATGGCCAGCGAACTGCCGGCCAACTGGACCGAGCACGCCAAAAAAGTCATCGCCGAGGCGAACACCAAGGCTGAAACCGTTGCCACGCGCAAGGCCTCGCAGATCTCCATCAATGCGCTGGCTCCGGCACTGCCCGAGTTCGTCGGCGGCTCGGCCGACCTGACCGGCTCCAACCTGACCAACTGGGCGGGCTGCAAGCATGTCTCGGGCAAGACGCCCGGCAACTACATCTCCTACGGCGTGCGCGAGTTCGGCATGGCGCACATCATGAACGGCATGGCGCTGCATGGCGGCATCCTGCCCTTCGGCGGCACCTTCCTGATGTTCTCGGAATATGCCCGCAACGCCCTGCGCATGTCGGCCCTGATGAAGCAGCGTGTGATCTACGTGTTCACGCATGACTCGATCGGCCTCGGCGAGGACGGCCCGACCCACCAGCCGGTGGAGCAGACCGCCACCCTGCGCATGATTCCCAACATGGACGTCTGGCGTCCCTGCGATACGGTCGAGACCATGGTGGCCTGGACCGCTGCGGTGGAGAAGCTGACCGGCCCGAGCTCGTTGTGCCTGTCGCGGCAGAATCTGCCTTTCGTCCCGCGCGACGAGGCGACCATCGCCAACATCAAGAAGGGCGGCTACATCATTTCCGAGGCCAAGAACGGCAAGCCCAAGGCGATCATCATTGCCACCGGCTCCGAGGTCGATCTGGCCCTCAAGGCGCAGGCCGCGATGGCGGCCGAAATTCCGGTGCGCGTGGTATCGATGCCCTGTACCAACGCCTTCGACCGTCAGGATGTCGCCTACCGCGATTCGGTGCTGCTCAAGGGCGTGCCGCGCGTCGCCGTCGAAGCCGGTGTCACCGACGGCTGGTACAAGTATGTCGGCGCTGCCGGTGGCGGTCAGGGTGCCGTGATCGGTCTCGACCGTTTTGGCGAGTCGGCGCCCGCGGGGGCGTTGTTCAAGGAATTCGGCTTTACCGTGGCAAATGTCGTGAAGACGGTCGAACAGTTCATCTAATCACCACCAGGAGTTTAATCACATGGCTATCAAGGTTGGCATCAACGGCTTCGGCCGCATCGGCCGCATGGCGTTCCGCGCCATCGCCAAGGATTTCCCCGAGATCGAAGTGGTCGGCATCAACGACCTGCTCGAGCCGGATTATCTGGCCTACATGCTGAAGTACGACTCGGTGCATGGCAACTTCAAGGGCAGCATCGCGGTCGACGGCAACACGCTGATCGTCAATGGCAAGAAGATCCGCCTCACCGCCGAGAAGGATCCCGCCAACCTGAAGTGGAACGAAGTCGGCGCCGAGATCGTGATCGAATCCACCGGCTTCTTCCTGACCAAGGAAACCTGCCAGAAGCACATCGATGCGGGCGCCAAGAAGGTGGTCCAGTCGGCTCCGTCGAAGGACGACACGCCGATGTTCGTCTATGGCGTGAACCACCAGAAGTACGCCGGGGAGACCATCGTTTCGGCTGCTTCCTGCACCACCAACTGCCTGGCTCCCGTTGCCAAGGTGCTGAACGACAACTGGGGCATCAAACGCGGCCTGATGACCACGGTGCACGCTGCCACGGCCACGCAAAAGACTGTCGACGGCCCGTCCAACAAGGATTGGCGCGGCGGTCGCGGCATTCTGGAAAACATCATCCCGTCGTCCACGGGCGCTGCCAAGGCTGTCGGTATCGTGATTCCGGAACTCAACAAAAAGCTTACCGGCATGTCCTTCCGCGTGCCGACCTCCGACGTATCGGTGGTCGACCTGACCGTGGAACTGATCAAGGAAGCCTCCTACAAGGAGATCTGCGCCGCAATGAAGGCTGCCTCAGAGGGCTCGATGAAGGGTGTTCTGGGTTACACCGAGGAGAAAGTGGTCGCCACCGATTTCCGCGGTAACCCCCTGCCGTCGACCTTTGACGCCGAAGCAGGCATCGCGCTGGACAGCACCTTCGTCAAGGTCATCGCCTGGTACGACAACGAGTACGGCTACACCTGCAACATGCTGAACTTCCTCAAGCACGTCGCCAAGTAATCCGAAGGGAAACCCGCAATGAGCTTCAAGCGTCTTACGGATTTCGACCTGGCGGGCAAGCGTGTCTTCATTCGCGCCGATCTCAATGTGCCGGTCAAAGACGGCAAGGTGACGTCGGATGCGCGCATCACCGCTTCGATGCCGACCATCGAGCACTGCCTCAAGGCCGGCGCACGGGTGATGGTGACCTCGCACCTCGGCCGGCCAGAAGAAGGGCTGTACGCCGACGAAAACTCGCTCAAGCCGGTGGCCGATGTCATGGCTGCCAAGCTGGGCAAGCCGGTGCGCGTGATCCGCGACTGGGTCGATGGCGGCTTCGAGGTTGCCGCCGGTGAAGTCGTGCTGCTGGAAAACTGCCGCTTCAACAAGGGCGAGAAGAAGAATGTCGAAGCAACGGCGAGGAAGTACGCCGCGCTCTGCGATCTGTTCGTCATGGACGCTTTCGGCACGGCGCATCGCGCAGAGGCGTCGACCTACGGCGTCGCGCAGTACGCTCCGGCGGCCTGCGCCGGCTTGCTGGTTGCGGCAGAACTCGAAGCGCTGACCAAGGCCCTGGCCACTCCGGCGCGGCCGATGGTGGCCATCGTCGGTGGCTCCAAGGTATCGACCAAGCTGACCGTACTCGAGGCGCTGTCCGAGAAGGTTGACCAGATGGTGGTCGGCGGCGGCATTGCAAACACCTTCCTCAAGGCCTCCGGCAAGAACGTCGGCAAGTCGTTGTGCGAGGACGATCTGGTGCCGACCGCCCAGGCGCTGATGAAGAAGATGACGGCGCGCGGCGCCACCATTCCCATTGCCGTCGATGTAGTTTGCGGCAAGAAGTTCGATGCCGCCGAACCCGCCGTGGCAAAGGACGCCGGCGCCGTAGTCGATGACGACATGATTTTCGATATCGGTCCGAAGTCGGCGCAGGAACTGGTCGATATCATCATGAAGGCCGGCACCGTGGTCTGGAACGGCCCGGTCGGCGTGTTCGAGTTCGATCAGTTCGGCGCAGGCACCAAGGCCATCGCCATGGCCATCGCCAATACCAAGGCGTTCACCCTGGCTGGTGGCGGCGACACCATCGCCGCCATTCAGAAGTACGACATCTACGACAAGGTGTCCTACATTTCCACCGCCGGTGGCGCCTTCCTCGAGTTTCTCGAGGGCAAGCGCTTGCCGGCGATCGATATGCTGGAGCAGCGCGCAAAGAGCTGAGTGACCGTGAGCAAATCCACCGAGCGACCGACCACGCCATGACCTCCAAGCGCTCGACCAAGATCGTCGCCACCCTGGGGCCGGCTTCCAGCAGTCCGGAGCGACTCGCCGAACTGGTGGCGGCAGGCATCGATGTGGTGCGCCTGAATTTTTCTCATGGCACGGCGGAAGATCACAAGAAGCGCATCGAAATTCTGCGCGATGTCGCGCACAAGGCCGGCCGCACCGTCGGCGTCATGGCCGACCTGCAAGGGCCGAAGATCCGTATCGGCAAGTTCGCCGCGGGCCCGGTCGCAATCAAGGCGGGACAGAGCTTCATCCTCGATGCGGCGTGCAAGCTGGGCGACGAGGGACGGGTAGGACTGGACTACCCGGAGCTGGTGGAGGATGTTGCCGCCGGAGATGTCCTGCTGCTTGACGATGGGCGCACGGTGTTCGACATCGAGCGCATCGAAGGCACCGAGATTCACTGTCGCAACCGGCACGATGGCGAACTCTCCAACAACAAGGGTATCAACAAGCAGGGCGGCGGACTTTCCGCGCCGGCACTGACGCCCAAGGACATGGCCGACATCAAGACGGCCGCGGCGCTCAACGCCGATTTTGTTGCCGTCTCCTTTCCCAAGTCAGGTGCAGACATGCGTCAGGCGCGGCAGTTGCTGCGCGATGCCGGGTCCGATGCGCTGGTGATTGCCAAGATCGAGCGGGTTGAGGCAGTGGCGAATCTGGAGGACATCCTCCATGCGACCGACGGCATCATGGTGGCACGCGGCGATCTGGCGGTCGAGGTCGGTGATGCGGCGGTGCCGGCGCTGCAGAAGCGCATGATCCGCATGGCCCGCGAGCACAATCGTTTTGCGATCACCGCCACGCAGATGATGGAATCGATGATTTCCAGCCCGGTGCCCACCCGCGCCGAAGTATCGGACGTGGCCAATGCTGTGCTTGACGGTACGGATGCGGTGATGCTGTCCGCCGAGACGGCCTCCGGTGCCTACCCTGTCGCGGCGGTGGAGGCCATGGTCCGCGTCTGTGTTGCGGCCGAGAAGTCGCAGACGGTGACTCTGGATACGCACTTTCTGGACCAGGTGTTTACTCGCATCGACCAGTCGATTTCGATGGCGGCAATCTTCACTGCGTTCCATCTCAAGGTGAAGGCCATTGCCACGCTGACCGAGTCGGGGTCGACCACGCTGTGGATGAGCCGGCTCAATTCCGGCGTGCCCATCTACGCGCTGACGCCGCGCATTCGCACCCGCTACCGCGTCAGCATCTACCGCGACGTTTATCCGCTGCTGACCGAGTATGTCGCGACGGATCGCGACGAGTTGCTGTGGCAGGCCGAGGAAATCCTGATCGCTGCCGGTGCGGTGGTGCCGGGTGATCTGATCGTGCTGACCATCGGCGAACCCATCGGCCAGGCGGGCGGCACCAACACCATGAAACTTGTAAAGGTGGGCGAACATCGCCCGCCGAAAGCTGCGCCCCGATAACCTAAGGAGATTGCAATGCCTCTCGTATCCATGCGTCAACTGCTCGACCACGCCGCCGAAAACGGCTACGGCCTGCCGGCCTTCAACGTCAATAACCTGGAGCAGATCCAGGCCATCATGGAAGCCGCGGCCGAGACCAACAGCCCGGTGATCATGCAGGGCTCGGCCGGCGCCCGCAAATATGCCGGCGAACCCTACCTGCGCCACCTGATCGAGGCGGCGATCGAGACCCATCCGGACATCCCGATCGTCATGCACCAGGATCACGGCGCCAGCCCGGCGATCTGCATCCAGTCGATGCGCTCGGGTTTCTCCAGCGTGATGATGGACGGTTCACTGCAGGAAGACGCCAAGACGCCGGCCAGCTTCGAGTACAACAGCCGGGTCAGTCGCCACGTGGTCGACATCGCACACGCCATCGGCGTTTCGGTGGAAGGTGAATTGGGTTGCCTCGGCTCGCTGGAAACCGGCATGGGCGAGAAGGAAGACGGCCATGGCGCCGAAGGCGCGCTGTCGCAGGACCAGTTGCTGACCGACCCGAATGAAGCCGCCGAGTTCGTCAAGGCAACGGGTGTGGACGCGCTGGCGATTGCCATCGGCACATCGCACGGTGCCTACAAGTTCACCCGGCCGCCCACCGGCGCGGTGCTGCGCATCGACCGCATCAAGGAAATCCACGCCCGCATTCCCAATACCCACCTGGTGATGCATGGCTCCTCGTCGGTGCCGCAGGAATGGCTGAAGATCATCAACCAGTACGGCGGTACCATGGGTGAGACCTATGGCGTGCCGGTCGAGGAAATCGTCGAGGGCATCAAGCACGGCGTGCGCAAGATCAACATCGACACCGACCTGCGCATGGCGTCCACAGGCGCGATCCGCAAGTACCTGGCCGAGAACACCAAGGATTTCGATCCGCGCAAATACCTGGCCGCTGCCCGCAAGGCCATGAAAGAGATCTGCGTGGCCCGCTACCAGGCCTTTGGTTGCGCCGGCCAGGCCAGCAAGATCAAGCCGATGTCGCTCGAAAAAATGGCCGAGCGCTACAAGAAGGGCGAACTGAACGCGATCGTCAAATGATCGGGTTTTTGCGGTAAATTATCAGGCCGCCCGCGTTTCCAACCCGCGGGCGGCCTTTCCTTTTTTCAGCATGAATATCCAGTCCCACACTTTCGATCGGTTGCGCAAGTTCTTCAGCAGTGGCCTCGACATCGTCGAGTATGCCGGCCTGCTGGTGATTGCCTTCGCCACCACCGTCGCCATGTACCAGGAGGCGATGGTGATGGTCGCGTCGCACCGGGTGGCGCTGGCGGATCTGCTGCTGATGTTCCTGTTCCTCGAAGTGCTGGCAATGATCGGCCAGTATCTGAAGTCAGGGCAGGTTCAGGTGCGCTTTCCGCTGTACATCGGCATGGTGGCCCTGGCGCGTTACCTGATCCTCGATCTCAAGGACATGAGCGAATGGCGCATGATTGCGGTTGCCGCGGCGATATTCCTGCTGACTGCATCCGTACTGGTGATCCGCTACGGCCATGTGCGCTATCCCTACCGCGAGGATGTCGATGAAAAGCTCGGCAAGCCCTACGTTCGCGAATAAACCTCAAGTTCAGAGCATCTCCATGTCCATTTCCAGCCCCCCGCTGTTTGAATCCACCATCAAGAGCTTGCCGCTGCTCGGCCGCGGCAAGGTGCGCGATATCTACGCCGTGGGCGAGGACAAGCTCCTCATCGTCACCACGGATCGCCTCTCGGCTTTCGACGTGATCCTGCCAGACCCGATTCCGGGCAAGGGCGCCGTGCTCACGGCGATTGCCAATTTCTGGTTCGGCAAGCTGGCCCACGTGGCGCCCAATCAGCTCACCGGTATCGAT
>JBIJDI010000117.1:0-7402 GCA_044344235.1 Sulfuritalea sp.
CATTGCCCGATGCGGCCTCGACTGGTGCACTACTGAGCGCGGACAGCGCTCTTGTCACCGAGACCATGGCCGCGCCGCGCAAGGCGCTGCTGGGCGGCACCTGGAGCACTGAAGGCGGCGTCTCGGTGCTGGGCGAGTTCTGGTGGGACGGCACGGCGCCGGCAGCTGCAGACTGGCAGCGATTGAAACGGCAGGCCGCGCAACGGGTCGCGCTGCTTGGTCTGCCGGGCGTTCCCGTCGCGGCCGTGGCGGGTGCAACGGCGGCATCGGCGCGGATGTGCGATCAGGGCAATCTCGCCCAGCGCGGCATGCTGGCGCGTCTGGCCTGGAGCGATCCGGGTGGCCGCGTATCGGCATCGGCCGACCTGCTCAAGTCGCTGGGAGACCGCGGCTGGACCGCGACTGCTGCGCTCGGCTGGCAAGGCGAGAAACTCAGGATCGATGCCGGTTTGCGTCGTTACGGTGGCCCCGCTGACTCGGCCTATCGTCTGCTGCCCGAACGTGCGGCGGCCTTTGTCGGATTCAGCCTGGCCTACTAGCCACACGCTGCGGCAATTCAAGAATGGCGTCGCGATTGGTCCACGAAAAGCAGGCCTCGGCGGCTTCGCGCCAGGGCAGCCAGCGCCAGGCGAGATGCTCTTCCGGTGCGATGTTCACCGGACTATGCGCAGGCACGCAAAGACTGAAGACATGTTCTACGTTATGCGTGACGTCGGGTGCGTAACGGTAGCGCCACTCGGCAAAGATCTCGTAGCGGTTGGTCATTTGCCAATCGATGAAGTCGGTCGCGGCGGCATCGATGCCGGTTTCTTCGAGCACTTCGCGCCGCGCCGTTTCCAGCAGCGGCTCGTCGTCTTCCTGGCTGCCGGTGACCGACTGCCAGAAGCCGGGGTGGCGGGCGCGTTCGAGCAGCAGCACGTCGAGCGCCGCGGTGTGGATCACCACCAGCACCGAGACCGGCTTCTTGTAATTCATCAGCTTGGTTGCGGAACCGTCGGCAGCCAGGCGATGCCATCGGCCTGCATGTCGACCAGGCACCAGAACGGGACATCGTCCTCACGCCATGTTTCGGCGGCTTGCTGAAAGGTCTGCATCAACGTGACGAAGTCGGCCTCGGCGCGGCCATGGATGCCGTCGCAATGATCGAGGATGATCACATAGCCGGTGGCGGGCAACCAGCCCATGTCGAGCAGGCAGTCGGTCAGCGCGTCCCAGTTGTGGCCGAACCATTCGGGAAAGCGCAGGGCATGGCCTACTGCGGCAAGCATTTCGTCCTTGTTGCGCGCGGCAGCAAGATTGACTCGCAACACCAGGCAGCCCGCGGCACCGGCGCCGGCGAGCAGGTCGTCGATGGGCCCGTGGGGCAGGTGATGCACGCCGGCCCTGGAGGCATCGGCAAGCAGGTTTTCGTAGTGAGCGGCGCTCATCGCTGAATCCGGCGGAAGGTCTTGTAATGATCGCCAGTGTAGTAGAACACGGTCACGGGCTTGTCTCCGGCGATGATGCGCCGCGCGCCGCGATCTCTGCTGCCCGGCGTCGGCACGGTGTATTCGCGGTAATAGCCGCGGGGCTGTTCGGGCAACCGGCGCTCACGATTCTGGAAGACGATACCGTCGCGGCGGTAGGGGAAGGGGCCACTGGCATCGATCAGCCTGAGGGTTTCGCGCGCCTCGGCCGGAAGCTGCTCCGCGAGGATGATGCCCGCTGAGTCGTTCCGCGCCAGCGCGGTGCCGAAGAACGCGACACCGACCAGCGCGCAGAGTAAACGCCGCATGCTCAGGACTTGCCGACCTCGACCTGAGTCTCCACCTTTTGCCGCAAGCGGATGTGCAACTCGCGCAACTGTTTTTCATCCACGTCGGATGGCGCGTCGGTCAGCAGGCACTGGGCGCGCTGGGTCTTGGGGAAGGCGATCACGTCGCGGATCGACTCGGCGCCCGCCATCATGGTGACGATGCGGTCGAGGCCGAAAGCCAGGCCACCATGCGGCGGGGCGCCGTATTTGAGCGCGTCGAGCAGGAAGCCGAACTTCGCCTGCTGCTCTTCGGGGCCGATGCCCAGCGCCTGGAACACCCGTTCCTGTACCTCGGAACGATGGATACGCACCGAGCCGCCGCCCATTTCCCAGCCGTTCAGGGCCAGATCGTAGGCCTTGGCCAGACACTTGCCGGGATCGGTCTCCATCAATGCCTCGTGACCGTCCTTCGGACTGGTGAAGGGGTGATGGCAGGCCGACCAACGCTGGTTGTCCTCGTCGTATTCGAACATCGGGAAATCGACCACCCACAGCGGCTGCCAGGCCGAGCCGTCGACGTAGCCCTTCTCGTGGCCGAGCTTGGTGCGCAGTGCGCCCAGCGCGTCATTGACGATCTTGGTCTTGTCGGCGCCGAAGAAAATCAGGTCACCGGATTGAGCCCCGGTGCGTTCGATGATGGTCTTCAGCGCAGCTTCGTGAAGATTCTTGACGATCGGCGATTGCAGGCCTTCTTCGTTCAGTTTCGAGGCATCGTTGACCTTGATGTAGGCCAACCCGCGCGCGCCGTAAATCTTGACGAACTCGGTGTAGCTGTCGATCTCGCCGCGGGTAAGCGTGGCGCCGCCGGGCACGCGCAGCGCCGCAACACGGCCGCCCGTCGTTGCCGGGCCACTGAATACCTTGAAGGCGACGTCGGCGACGGCATCGGTGACTTCGGTGAGTTCGAGGGTCACGCGCAGATCCGGCTTGTCGGAACCATAGCGCCGCATGGCTTCGGCGTGTGTGATGCGGGGAAATGGATTGGGCAGATCGACGGCCAGCGTGGTTTTGAACACGCTGCGGATCATTTCTTCCATCAGCGCGGTGATCTGATCTTCACCGAGGAAGGATGTCTCGATATCGACCTGGGTGAATTCCGGCTGGCGGTCAGCGCGCAGGTCTTCATCGCGGAAGCACTTGGTGATCTGGTAGTAGCGGTCGTAGCCGGCCACCATCAGCAGTTGCTTGAACAGCTGCGGCGACTGCGGCAGGGCGAAGAACTGGCCCGGATGAACGCGCGAAGGCACCAGGTAGTCGCGCGCGCCTTCTGGTGTCGACTTGGTCAGCATCGGGGTTTCGATGTCGATGAAGCCTTTTTCGTCGAGGAAGCGGCGGAAGGCCATGGCGACCTTGTAGCGCAGCATCAGGTTCTTCTGCATCTGCGGGCGGCGCAGATCGATGACGCGATGGGTCAGGCGCACGTTCTCCGAGAGATTTTCTTCATCCAGCTGGAAGGGCGGGGTCACGGCCGCGTTGAGCACTTCCAGCTCGTGGCAGAGAATTTCGATCTCGCCCGAGGCCAGGTTGGGGTTCTCGGTGCCGGCGGGGCGACGGCGCACCTTGCCGGTAATCTTCAGCACGAATTCGTTGCGCACGTCCTCGGCGATCTTGAACATTTCCGGGCGATCCGGATCGCAAACCACCTGGATCACGCCGCCGTGATCGCGACGGCGGTGATTCCAGCCGCATAGAGTGACAATCTGGTCGACGTGGGAGGCATTGACCTCTCCGCAATAGTGAGTACGCATAGGGTTTCCGGACTGTTTATGGGCCCCGCAGGGCCTTACTGGTTCTGGGCGCGCCCGTTGGGGTTTCTCATGGGCGGGGCGACAACGCCCATGGAGACGATGTACTTCAGGGCTTCGTCGACATTCATGTCGAGTTCAATGACATCTTTCCGTTTGACGAAAAAGAAGAAGCCATTTACCGGGCTGGGTGTGGTCGGAATGAAGACCCCGACGTGTTCATCCGGCAGCATGTCGGCGACGTCGCGTGCCGGATGCCCCGTCTGAAACGCGACCGACCACGCTTCAGGATGTGGATAGCGGACCAGCAGGACTTTGCGGAATGCCACGCCGCTGCCCGAAAAAAGCGTATCGCTGACCTGCTTGACGCTGTAGTAAATCGACTTCACCACGGGAATGCGGGCGAGTACGCCTTCCCAGAAACGCACCAGCTTTTGGCCGACGATGTTTGTCGTCACCAGTCCGGTGAGGAACACGATCAGCAGCGTCAGCAGCGCGCCGAGGCCCGGGATGTACACGCCGAGCAGGTGCTCCGGATGAATCGCCTGCGGCAGCAGCAGCAGGGACTGATCCATGGAGCGGACGATCAGCGACAGCACCCATGCGGTGATTGCCAGCGGGACCCAGATCAGAAGTCCGGTAATGAAGTACTTTTTCAAGACAGACGCGATCAGCTATTGGCAGCGCAACTGCCCGTGCCACCCTGACAGGGCGGCGGGTTGTCGCT
This sequence comes from Sulfuritalea sp., assembly GCA_044344235.1. Lineage (GTDB taxonomy): Bacteria > Pseudomonadota > Gammaproteobacteria > Burkholderiales > Rhodocyclaceae > Sulfuritalea. Next base: position 4,268 of record JBIJDI010000117.1, read on the forward strand.
CTTGCTGTCGGCAGACTTGCAGCCGCTGCCGCCCTTGAAATCGGTGGCGTACCAACCGTTGCCCTTGAGCTGAAAGCCAGGGGCGGTCAGTTGTTTGGCAAAGTTCTCGGTCTTGCATTCAGGGCAGGTGGTCAACAGCGGATCGCTGACTTTCCGCATGACATCTTTCTCAAAGCCGCAATCGGTGCAGCGATAAGCGTAGATCGGCATGACATTCTCCAGCATTCTGGCAAAGGGGGAGGATTATAGCTGAAGCCCTTGGCGCGTCGGCCAGGGCCGCACCATCCCGATCCCATGAAGGTCGGGCCTGACACGGGGTTTTACAAGAGCTACAGATTTGTCCCGAGATAGGCGTGGGTCAAGGGTTTGCCCCAGACCAGGGCAATAGCACCTGCCACGGCAAGGTATGGGCCGAAAGGAATCGGCACGTTGCGGCCTTGACGGGCAAAGACCATTAGCGCGATGCCGACGACGGCGCCGACGAAAGAGGACAGCAGGATCGTCAACGGCAGCATCTGCCATCCCAGCCAGGCGCCGAGCGCCGCTAGCAGCTTGAAATCGCCGTAGCCCATGCCTTCCTTGCCGGTGAACAGCTTGAATGACCAATATACGCCCCACAGCGACAGGTAGCCCGCCATGGCGCCGATGACGGCGCTTTTCAGATCCGTATAGACACTGAAGGCGTTGAACGCCAAACCCAGCCAGAGCAAGGGCAATGTAATGTCGTCCGGTAATAGCTGGGTATCGAAATCGATACCGGTCAAGGCGATCAGCGCGCCAACAAACACCAGGGCGCCCAAGCCCGCGGCGGTGAAGCCAAAATGCCAGGCAGCAAAGGCAAACAGCAACCCGGTTGTCGCTTCAATCAGCGGATAGCGAATGGAAATCGGCGCCGCGCAGCCTTTGCAGCGCCCGCGCAACAACATCCAACTGATGATGGGAATGTTCTCCAGCGCGCTGATCGAATGGCCGCATTGCGGACACCGCGACCGCGGGCGCGCCAGGGAAAGCGGTTCAAAGACTGGCGGCGCTTCCCCTTTGAACTCGGCGCACTGCGCTGCCCAGTCGCGTTCCATGATGATCGGCAGGCGATGGATGACGACATTGAGAAAACTGCCGATCATCAAGCCGAACAATCCGGCGACGAGGGCAAACACCACCGGATCGGCTAGCTGGGCGAGCATCTCCTGCGACTACGCGTCGGCCTAGCCGACAACCGAACCAAGCTTGAAGATCGGCAGGTACATGGCCACCACCAAACCGCCGATGAGGCCGCCGAGGAAGACCATGATCATCGGTTCCATCAAACTCGCAAGCGCTTCGACGGCTTCGTCGACCTCGGCTTCGAAGAAGTCGGCGGTCTTGCCCAGCATCGAATCAAGCTGACCGGATTCTTCGCCGATGGCAACCATCTGCGTAACCATCGGCGGGAACAACCCGCAATTTTCCATGGCCACGGTCAGACTGGAACCGGTGCTGACCTCGGCCTGAATCTGCTTGGTTCCCATGGTGTAAACGTAATTGCCGGCGGCGCCGCCGACCGAATCAAGCGCTTCGACCAGCGGTACGCCGGCTGCGAACATGGTGGACAGGGTTCGCGTCCAGCGTGCAATGGCGGATTTGACCAGCATGTCGCCGAAAACCGGCAGTTTCAGCGAAAGCTTGTCTTTCATGATCTGCAGCGCCACTGATCGCTTGAAAGCCTGGCTAATGCCATAAATCACCCCGTAAATACTGCCGAAGATGATGTACCAGTTGGCCGTGAAATAGTCGGAAATCGCGATCACAATGAGCGTCGGGGCGGGTAGTTCACCGCCGAAGCTGGCGAACACACCCTTGAACGCGGGCACCACGAAAATCATGATCACCGCGGTGATGATGAAGGCGATGATGAGAATGGCGATCGGATAGGTCATCGCGCCCTTGATCTTGGCTTTGATGGCCTGGATTTTCTCTTTGTAGGTGGCCAGGCGATCCAGCAGCGTGTCGAGAATACCGGCCTGCTCGCCGGCCTCAACCAGGTTGCAGAACAGGGCATCAAAATACATCGGGTACTTGCGAAAGGCGGTCGCGAGGTTGGAGCCGGTTTCGACATCGGACTTGATGTCGAACAGCAACTTGGCCAAGGCGGGATTGTTGGTGCCCTTGCCGACGATGTCGAAGGATTGCAACAGCGGCACGCCTGACTTGACCATGGTCGCGAGTTGTCGCGAGAAGAGCGTGATGTCCTTGTCCGAGACCTTGCCGCCGGAACCGGTTTTCTGCTTTTTGAGCTTTGTGACGTTAACGCCCTGGCGGCGCAGCGCAGCGTTCGCCGCCGCTTCGCCGACAGCCTTGATCTCGCCGCGCACCACCTTGCCGGCTTTGTTCTTGCCTTCCCAGATAAAACTTAATTCCTTTGGGCCTACTTTCTTGTCTGCCTTGCCTGCTGTGGCCATCGGCTTCCCCCGCTTGAATTTTTGTTTCGGTCGCCGCGTTTAACGCCGGAAAACCCGCATTAGACTGCCTGAAATTCCACTTCGCACATTCTACGCCCGGAATATGCCCAGAGTATCACTCTCCGGCGGGGCGGTGAAGACGTACCATCTTGATCTTTCGATCCTGTGTTTGCACGATCTCCATCGGCACGCCGCCCACTCGCACGCCAACGCCCACTTCAGGAATGTCCTGCAAATGCTCGACAATCAGTCCATTGAGCGTACGCGGCCCATCCAGGGGAAACTCCAGATTCAGCATTCGATTGAGTTCCCGCAGCCCGGCCGAGCCATCCACCAGCACCACGCCATCATCGTTCCAGGAAAGCGAACCACCAACATCCGACTGACGCGTGGTGAATTTGCCGACCAGTTCTTCGATGATGTCTTCGAGCGTCACCAGCCCTTCTATTTCACCGTACTCATCGACCACGAGGCCCATGCGTTCCCGGTTTTCGCGGAAGAACTGAAGCTGGGTGTAGATAGGCGTTGCCGCGGGTATGTAATAGGGTTCGGACATCCGCTCGCGCAGCGCGGCGTGGTCAATCTCTCCCGCAAAGGCTTCTGCCAGGAGGCGCTTTTGATGCAGCACGCCCACCACATTGGCCGGGTCGTCTTCGAATACCGCGACCCGCGTGTGAAAACTCGTCGCCAACTGCGC
>JBIJDI010000118.1:0-7285 GCA_044344235.1 Sulfuritalea sp.
TTTTCATCCGTCTGTTCGATCACCTCGCCTTCGAGCGCTTCATGCAGGAGCAGGTGAAGTCGGCACTGCGCTATCCGTCATTCGTTATCGCCGCCATGGGCATTGCCATCGTCATCGTCAATATTTTTGTGATTCCGGCTTTCGCCAAGGTGTTCCAGGGCTTCGGCGCCGAACTGCCGTTGATGACGCGGTTTCTGATCGGCTTCTCGGACTTCATGGTGAACTGGTGGCCTGCCCTGGTGCTGGGCACGGTTTCCGCTTTTTTCGGGTTCAAGGCATGGGTGAAGACCCCCAACGGCCGCTACACCTGGGATCGCCTCAAGCTGAAGATCCCGATCGCCGGGAAGATAGTCCGCAAGGCCACTCTGGCCCGTTTTGCGGCCTCCTTTGCGCTGGCCTCGCGCAGTGGCGTGCCGATCATCCAGGCCTTGACCAATGTCTCGGAGACGGTAGACAACGCCTACATCGCCGACAAGGTCGACAAGATGCGGGATGGTGTCGAGCGTGGCGAGAGCATTCTGCGCACCTCGATTTCAGCCGGGGTGTTTACCCCTGTCGTGCTTCAAATGATTGCCGTCGGCGAGGAGTCGGGCGCGCTGGACGACATGATGAAAGAGATCGCCGACATGTATCAGAGCGAGGTCGAGTACGAGTTGAAGACGCTGGCGCAGCAGATCGAGCCGATCCTCATCCTTGCACTGGGGGCCATGGTGCTGGTTCTGGCGCTCGGCATCTTCCTGCCGTTGTGGGATCTTGGCAAGGTGGCGATGAAAAAGTGAGCGATCCGACACCGCGGTCACGCTCGATACTTGAGTTTTCGGTCATTTTTGCCGTTGTTGGCGTATTGGGCTCGGCCCTGCTCGATGGTGTGCACTACACGCAGGAACAGACCGAAAAACTGGTGGTCGAAAGCACAATTCGCAATATTTCCACCGGCCTGCTCAGCGCGATGGCCGAGCGGATGTTTCGCGGACAGGATGGGCAGATTCGCGAGTTGGTCGATTCGAACCCGGTGATCTGGCTGGAAAAACCGCCGGCCGGCTACCTGGGTGAATTTCCGTCGGCACCAGCAAACGTGCCACCAGGGGCTTGGTTCTTCGACCGGGCCAACAAGGAATTGGGGTACCGGCCGAATATTGACCGACACCTTAAACTGGAGGCGACGGACGGCACGTTCAGATGGCGAATCGAGGCGACGCAGGCATCAGGGGGAGCGGGCTCGAAAGTCGAGTCAGTGAAGATCGTGGCGCTGACCCGCTATCAATGGTTCTGAATAGGCGCCGTATTTGTTGCCTGCTTCGGAGTCGGGCGGTGTGACTCGCGTGCCCGAAATCGGGCTAGAATGAGTACAAATCGTTCAAGGGGGTGGTATGAAGAAATCGTCTAGGCTGCAGGCTGGCTTCACGCTGATCGAATTGATCGTGGTGATAACCATCGTTGCGATTCTGGCTGCGACGGCTCTGCCGCGTTTTGCAGCGATGCAGGTGGATGCCCGGATTGCAAAGGCCCAAGCGATCTATGGCGCGGTGAGGTCAGCGAGTGCTTTGGCGCGTGCCCGGTGTTTGCTCGATCTGGCTCAAGGTCTGGTTGCGGCTGGCACCTGCGGAAATGCGGCACCGGCAGTAACGATGGAGGGCCAAGCAGTGACTATGATCAACGGATATCCAACAGCGAACGCCGCCGGGATTCTTATGGTGACACAACTCGTTGCGGCGTCGGACGGGCTAACCATATCGGCGGGTGGCGTTGGAGCTGCACAACTCATAACTATGGACGTAGTTGGCGCCGCAACGGCTGCGAACTGTCGGATTTCTTATACATCGTCCGCCGCCGCCAATGCGGCCCCCGTAATTACTGTAAGCGCTACAGCCTGTTAATAGAGGAACTTGGCATGAAAACAAATCAACGGGGTTTTACCCTCATCGAACTGATTGTCGTCATCGTTATTCTTGGAATTCTGGCGGCGACCGCGCTGCCGAGGTTTGTGAACCTGTCGGCTGACGCCGGGAACGCTGCAGCGGCCGGTGTGGCGGGGTCGCTATCGTCGGCGAGCAGTATGAACTACTCACGGCGACAGATTAGTGCGACAGCGGGCGTTGGGTTGAATGCGGCGGGGGTATGTACAACTCTTGGGAACTGGACCAGTTTGGTCGCTGGCGTAACGTTTGCAGCCGGCACCCCGACGAATGACACCACGTTTGATGTCACGGGCGCCGCGAGCTGCCTTACCAACCAAGGCAACACAGTCAACTGTACGGTCGTTGGCCGCAATGGTAGTGCAACCGCAACAATCGTCTGCTCCAACTGATTACGGGGCTGGCGTAAAAGCATTGGTCCCGGGTTCGGATTAGACGCGGTCGGGCAACAGCGACGCGATAAAAGTCGGCGCTGGCGAGACGGCGGCTCGGGAGCGATCCCGGGCCGTTTTCCGTAACAGGGGACTAGTCCTCGATGAAGCGCCTGGAATGAAATCGGCGCGGGTTGTTCCGCGTGGCCGGTTTGATGATTAAAAGGCAGCCTGGAGTCAGTATCGACCTTCCGCCTCGCTCGATGACCAGGATTTGTCTTGGCCTACTCGCCCTGATGGTGAGCGGGCCATTTCTTTTTCCGTTCCATACAGATCCCATCACGTCTTTCTGGAGTGAATGGTGGGCAGCGGCGTTGGGATTGGGCGCGGCTGTGGCCGGATTGCTGGCCATGCGCGGGCGGCCTCTGAGCTTACCGCCGACACTTGGCGTTTTCGCTGCCGTCTTGGCTGTTCTGTTGATTCAGTTCTTGCTGGGCCGTTTGGCTTTCCCGCACCTTGGGCTGTTGTATGCCGTCTACCTGCTTTGGGCCGCGTTGCTGCTCATGCTCGGACGGCAACTCGCCGACACCATCGGTCTGGCCCGTCTTGCGAGTGTGCTGGCGAGCGCCTTCGCCTTCGGCGCCCTGATTGGCGCCGCAATCGCACTGGCTCAGTGGCTGGGAGTCGCCGGAGGGGTGCCGTGGATCTTTCCCCGCCTGGGCAGCCCCGTCTACGCCAACCTGGGCCAGGCCAACCACCACGCCCACTATTCATGGCTCGGGATCATCTCGCTGTTCTATCTGCGCGGGAGGGGATGGCTGTCCCGGTCGCTGCTCTGGCTATTGCTGCTGCCGATTGCGCTGGGCAGCGTGATCAGCGGCTCGCGCAGCGTGTTTCTCTATCCGGTCGTTATCTTCCTCGCGGTGGCGTGGGCACGGCGTGCGGAACCACGCGGCGCAGCCGCATCTCTGTGGGTCGATGCTGCCGTCCTGCTGCCGGTGGTGATCGCACTGAGTTACTTCGGCGCATGGGCTTCAGCATATTTGCCCAGTGCGGCCAGCATGTCGGGTTCCCGGCTTTACGAATCGGTATCCGGGCCAAGTGTGCGGATGGCGCTGGCTCGCACCGCGTGGTCGGTTTTTCTTGATCAGCCCTGGCTGGGGCAGGGGGCCGGCAACTATTCATGGGCGAGTTTCCTGGCCGCCGCCGGCAGAATCGGCGACGAGCCGTTTCAGGTGGCGGAGCACGCGCACAACATTCTCCTGCAGGGCCTGGCGGAATTCGGGGCGCCCGCGGTCATCGTGGTCCTTGCGCTGCTTTTGGTATGGGCAAAGCGGTTTTTCGGCCGCCCCTGGGGGCTGGAGGAATTCTGGTGTGCTGCGGTTCTCGGCATCGGCGCCGTCCACGCGCTTCTGGAATACCCGCTGTGGTACGCCTATTTTCTTGGCCCCACGGCGCTCCTGCTGGGTGCCACTGATAGCGGCCGAGCGATTGTTTTGGGCGGTCGGCGAGTGGCGATCTATCTGTTTCTGGTGGCCTTGGCGGGCATTTCGATTCTGGGCAGCCTGCGTACCGACTATGCTGCAATCGAGACGGCCTCCAATCAACCGCTGGCCGCACACCCCGACCGGGAGCGTGCCTGGCAGATATCCATGGCGCGCCTGCTTGGCTTGCAAAAGGAGTCGTTGCTGTCACCGTGGGCGCTGCTGGCGTTTGCCGAGCTGGCCGAGCCGAGCCGGCAGCAGGTGCAGCATCGGGTTACCTTGTGCGAACGAGGAATCCGCTTTGCGCCTGCCCGAAGTTTGCTGACTCGCTGCGCCATTCAACTCGCCATCGCTGGGCGCACTGCAGACGCGCAGCAGCTTGTTCATTCTGTGTTGCGCGCTTTTCCCGCAGAACGCGAAGCAACGACCAATGAACTGGCGAAAGCGGCTCGTGAATATCCCGAGACAGTCCCGCTGTGGCAGTTGAGTCTGGACAAATAGGGGCGCGGGTGCGAAGCGCTTTTTGGGGCCGTTGCTGTGACGGAAGCAATACGGCCGACCTCTATTTCCACCGGTTTTGTGCAGAATGGAACCAATTGCAGGACCTTCGCCCTTAAAATCGGGGTTTTCCATATTTCTTTCGACCAGTATAGTGGGGCGAGAAAAACGGGTATCAAAAGGTCAAGTGCCAAACTTCCTCAAAACAAAAACTGAACAAGGCTGGTTATCCGTCGCGATGCGGGAGGAGCGCGTCGACTTCGTTCATCTGCGCCGTGAGCCGGGTCGCAAGCCTGTTGTGCTGCTGGCCGATTCCGTGGAAAAAGGTGGCGATGACGCGGCAACGCTGGTCGCCCTGAAGAAGCCGATGCGGCTCGAGCGGTACCGCTGCACGGCCCTGCTCAGTCATGGCAAGTATCAGTTGATACAGACCGATGCGGTCGGCGGCGCGCCCGACGAGGCCCGCGAGGTGGTGCGCTGGAAGCTCAAGGACCAGATCGAATTCCCGGTCGACACGGCGGCCATCGACTTGCTGCCAATCCCATCCGACGGGCGTGCGCCGCAGGTTTTCGCAGCTTTGTCGCCCGAGTCGATCATCGCACCTTTGGTGCAGGCGTTCCAGGCGGCCAAGGTGTCGCTGGCGGCGATCGACTTGCCGGAAATCTCGCAACGCAATCTGGCCGCTTTGTTCGAGAAAGAAGGACGCGGACTGGCAACCCTTATTTTCGATGACGACGAAGGCCTGCTCACCTTTACCGCGGATGGCGAATTGCTGGTGGTGCGCCATGTGGAACTCACCGCGCGTCAGTTGATGACCGCCGACGACGAACGCCGGGGCATGCTGTTCGAGCGGATTGCACTGGATGTGCAGCGATCGCTGGACAATTTTGATCGGCTCTACAGCGCAATTCCCCTGGCGCATCTTCTGGTGGCACCGATTCCCGGTGTCGACGGCTTCCTCAGTTACCTGCGCGCCAACCTGACGATTCCGGTGGTACCACTGGAACTGTCCGGCGCGCTAGATCTGGGTGCGACGCCGGCTTTGCTCGATCCCTTGCGCCAGTTTCAATGTCTGCGTGCAATAGGCGCGGCGCTGCGCGAGGAACCGGTGCCGGCATGAGCACACAGATCAACCTCTACCATCCACGCTTTCTCAAGCAGCGCGAGCTGCTCACACTGGGCAACGTAGCACTTGCCGCCGTGGCGCTCTACGTTGTGCTGGCGGCGGCTGGCGGTTGGGCCTGGCAGGAAGCGGCGGCGCGCAAAGAGGCGGCGACAGCGGCCGAGGCGCAACTCAAGTCGACCAAGGAGCAGGTGGTGGCGGCGACAAAGGCGGCTGCAGAACGCAAACCCGATGCACAGTTGGCCGCTGAACTGGATAGCGCCGAGGCATTGGTGCGCCGTCGCGGCGACATTGCGCGCTTGCTGGAAAGTGGAGCCATCGGCAGTACCGGCGGCTTTTCCGATTACCTGCGCGGCTTTGCCCGCCAAACGCCGGAAGGCCTGTGGCTGACCGGCTTCACCATCGGCGCTGGCGGCAACGACATGGAGGTTCGTGGCAGCATGCTGAATCCAGCCACCCTGCCTGACTACATTCGTCGCCTGGGCGCAGAGAAAGCGTTTCAGGGGCGCAATTTTGCTGCCCTGAACATGAATCGCGTGATTCCGGCGCCAACGCCCCCGCCGTCGGGGGCCGCCGTGGCACCGGCGCCTGCTGCCGGCCCGCAGCCGATTGATTTCGTTTTGATGCCGAGACTGGTTGAGCCGAAGGAGACCAAGCCGTGAGCGCGCTCTCCACCAAATGGGCCGAATGGAACGGGAAGTTCGCCGCGCTGACGCGTCGCGAACGTACCATCCTTTTCGTGGCCGTGGTGTTTGGTGGCGGCTTTCTGATACTCAATTTTGGCATCGATCCCTTCCTGCAGAAGGCGCGCAGCGCTGCAAAGGCTGAAAGCCTGGCGCGCAACGAACTTGTCCAGCAGCGGGAGCTGATGGCGGTACTCACCGCGCAGAATTCGGACCCCGACGCCGGCAATCGGCAGCGACTGGCCAAGGCGAAGCAGGAACTGGCGTTGGTCGGCGAACGCCTCGCTCGATTCGAAGCCGGCATGGTGCCGCCGGCGCGGATGCAAGCGTTTCTGGAAGGGCTCCTTTCAAAGCACCGGGCCATTGAGATACTCGGCCTGAAAACACTGCCGGTGACGCTGGTCGGTGCTCCGGCAGTCGCAGAGAAGCTTCCTGCCGGAGGCGCCACCCAGGCGGCGACGACAGCCGATGGTATCTACCAGCACGGCATCGAGATCCGACTGGCCGGCAGTTACAATGATTTGCTGAATTATCTGGCGGAGCTTGAGCACATGCCGCAACGCGTGATGTGGAACAGCGTCAGTCTCACCGTGGAGAAGTACCCGCGCAACGTCATGGTGCTGCGGGTCTACACCTTGAGTCTCGACAGAAACTGGTTGGTTGTATGCTGCGCCACGGGCTGCTTCCGCTGCTGCTGGCAGGTTTCCTCGGGGTCGGCCCGGCTATTGCGCAGGTCGCAGACCCAACGCGCCCCGCCGGAGCTTTGATGACGTTCGAGTCGCCTGGGGGTGTTGCGGCGCCCGCGGGAAACGGCGTGCAGGCCGTGATCGTGCGGCCCAAAGGGAAGTCGGCTGCGGTGATCAATGGTCAGTATGTCGAAGTGGGCGGGAAGCTGGGCGACAAGCGGGTACTCAAGATCAGCGAAAGTGAAGTGGTCTTGCTGGGGGAGGGCGGGCGTGAAGTGATGAAGGTGACGCCCGATATTGAAAAAATGCCGACAAAGAAGGCGGCTGCGGCAAAACGGCGAACAACGGGAACCACCGAAAAATGAGATACGTAATTCATGCGCGCTGGATAGTGCTGCTTCTGGCAGGTGCAGTGGCCGGCTGCGCAATGCCGCAGCGCGCAGGCAACGACGTACTGGGCCAGATCAACGATGTGTTGCTGAAGTCCGCGACGGAGCGAAAAGGACCGGCTGCCGACGTTACCG
>JBIJDI010000119.1:0-7269 GCA_044344235.1 Sulfuritalea sp.
TTGCCGGACTCGATCACCACGCCGCCCAGCGTGGTGCCGTGACCGCCGAGGAACTTGGTCGCCGAGTGCACGATGATGTCGGCGCCGTGCCGGAAAGGCTGACACAGGCAGGGCGAGGGCACGGTGTTGTCGATGATCAGCGGTACGCCGTGCGCGTGGGCGATCGCGGCCACCGCCTCGATATCGAGAACGTTGAGCCGCGGATTGGCGACCGTCTCGGCAAACAGGCATTTGGTGTTGGCGGACAACGCGGTGCGGAAATTTTCCGGATCATCGGAATCGACGAACACGGTCTCGATGCCGAGCTTGCGCAGGCTGACATCGAGCTGCGAGAAGCTGCCGCCGTAGAGCGAACGCGCGGCGACGATGCGGTCACCGGATTCGCACAAGGTCAGCAATGCGACCATCTGCGCCGCCAGGCCGGTCGCGGCAGCCACTGCGGCACGACCGCCTTCCAGCGCGGCCATGCGCTCCTCGAAGGCAGCGACGGTGGGGTTGCCGATACGGGAATAGACGTTGCCGAAGGTCTGCAGGTTGAACAGGCTCGCGGCATGCTCCGCCGAATCGAAGACAAAGGATGTGGTCTGATGGATCGGCAGGGCACGCGCGCCGGTGGCCGCGTCCGGCTGGGCGCCGGCATGCAGGCAGAGCGTTTCGATACCGTAGGAGCGATCCATCATGGAATGGGGCGGGCAGAAATCGTGGTCGGGGCAAATTACATTGATAATAGTGGTCGTGGCGCCCCTCATAAAACGCGATCAGCCCCGCCTTTGACCCCATGTTTCTGCTGAAGAAGCTCCTGACTGCCCTGATTCTGCCGCCGACCGGACCGATCTTGTTGGCGTTCGTCGGGCTCTGGCTGACGAACGCAAAAAGTCGGCACTGGCGGAACGCCGGCTTGTGGCTGGCGATCCTGTCGCTGCTCGGTCTGCTCTTACTATCGCTGCCCATTGTCGGCAAGGCCCTGATGGCGCCGCTGGAACCCTATCCGCCGATCGCGCCTGCGCAATTGCAGCGGGTGCAGGCCATCGTGATTCTCGGCGGCGGCACGTATCTAGCGGCGCCCGAGTATGGCGGCGACACGGTCGGATCCGCCTCACTGGAAAGGCTGCGCTTCGGCGCGCGGCTGGCGCGTGAATCGCGCCTGCCGCTGCTGGTCACGGGCGGCGCCCCGTCCGGTGGGCGGGCCGAAGGCGAATTGATGCGCGAAGCACTCGAGCAAGACTTCGGCGTGAAGGTGCGCTGGGTCGAAGCCGCCTCGCGCGACAGTGCCGAAAACGCCAGCCTCTCGGCGCCAATGCTGAAGACCGCGGGCATCACCCGCATTGCCCTGGTCAGCAACGCCTCGCACCTGCCTCGGGCGGTTCCGCTGTTCGAGAAACAGGGGCTCGAGGTAATTCCGGCGCCCATGGGATTCAGCACCGGATCACCCTCGCTGGCCGGATCGTTGCTCCCCGGTGGCCTCGGCCTCAGCCGCGAAGCGCTCCACGAATACCTCGGCCAACTCTACAACCGCTTCAAGGAATAGCCATGAACGACGAACTTCTGATCGGCCTCGTTTCCATCTCGGATCGCGCCTCCAGCGGCGTCTATGAAGACAAGGGTATTCCGGCACTGCGCGAGTGGTTCGGGCAGGTGCTCAGCTCGGCCTGGCGTATGGAAACGCGCCTGATCCCGGATGAACAAGCCGCCATCGAACAGACCCTGATCGAACTCTGCGACACGGTCGGCTGCCACCTGGTGCTGACCACCGGCGGCACCGGCCCGGCGCTGCGCGACGTGACGCCGGAAGCCACGCTGGCCGTGGCGCACAAAGTCATGCCGGGATTCGGCGAACAGATGCGGCAGATCTCGCTCAACTTCGTGCCGACGGCGATTCTGTCGCGGCAGGTCGGTGTGATCCGCGGCAAATCCCTGATCCTGAATCTGCCGGGGCAGCCGAAATCGATCAAGGAAACGCTCGAAGGCGTCAAGGATGCGACAGGCAAACAACTCGTACCCGGCATATTCGCGGCCGTACCCTACTGTCTGGACCTGATCGGCGGGCCGTATGTCGAGACCCGCGAGGCGGTGGTCAAGGCCTTCCGGCCTAAGTCGGCGATCAGGCCGGCTGGCTGAAGCAGCGGCTCAGCTGAAGGATTGCACGAAGAAATTCGCAACGACGAAGTCGTTTCCCGTCTTGATCGTCTCGCGCGGATGCAGACGGGCATTCTTGTCGTCGAGGGGGAACAACAGCGCCACCTTTTCCTCGAGCGCACGGGCCGGCAAGGCCATGCGGGCATATTCGCCGACCTCCGGGATGTCGAGCAGCAGCGCCTCCGTGTCCAGGCCGCCGGCATCGGCAAACACGGCATACGGCGTTTTCGACAGGGTTTCGATACCGACCGACCCCTGATTCGGCCCGGTGCGGACATAGCGACGGACAATGCCGATCAGCCAGTTCTCGCCACCCTCCGGCTGCATGCCGACCAAGGCACCAATACGAATCCAGTCCTGGCGGGAACTGGTCACTTGCGCACCAAAGCCGCCCAGACTGACATCATCGATCACCCAGGTTTCAAGGCCTTCCGTGCCGCTGGCGCGCCCCGAAAGCCGCTGATGCACCGCCGTCAGCCCGTTGACCACTTTCAACTGCGAGTTCATCCGGTGCCGGGTATTGCTGCGCGTCGGCGGCTTGGGCGCCCAGCACATGCCCAGATGCTCGAGAACCGGAATCACCGTGTCGACGTCGTATTGCGCACCGAGCTTGATGCCGGCGGGCACACGACCTTCAGCACGAATCTGCTCCATGGTTTTTTCAACCGCCACCACCGCTCGCGTGCCGTTGAAGAAGCGCAGGGTTGGCGTCACCTCGGGCAATTTGGCGAGCCGCGTCGGCGGCAGCGGTTTGGCGGCATCCACCCAATACACATTTTCCGGCCGGACTTCCCGAATCAGTGAAAAGAAGGGCAGAAAGTAGGTGATGAAGCGTTCGGCAATTTCGATCTCCAGCGGCTTGAGGTTGCCCATCGATGCCGCATGGAAGACCAGCACCTTGAGGTATTCCGCCTCGATCGTGGTCTCGGCACTGCCGGCATGGAGCAGCAGCGGCTTCTGGGCGGCTTTTGCCTCGACGGCAGCGAGGTAGGTGACGCCCAGCGTCTTCCAGAACTCGGGATCGACCGGGCCGTAGCGGAACTGCTTCCACTTGAGCTGCGCCGCCAGCGCACTGATCAGGCGACCATAGATCATCGGCAGCTGGGGCCGGATGGCATCCTCTTCCTTTACTGCCGCCCGGTAGCGGGCGATGCAATCGAGATAGGAGTCAACCAGATGCTGCCAATAGCCGTGACAGCACTGCCACTGCTTCGACTCCTGGGTGCGGCTGAGGCCAACCGATACGGGAAACTCGCGGCCAAGACGACGTGCCTGGGCTGCAGTCGCTTCGTCGATCCGCAGTATCAGGTCGACGCGCTGCGCCAGCTTGAAACTCTCGTCGGAAGCCAGCGATTCAAGCCAGGCGCCTGCATCTTCCACGGCGGAGAGCGCCCCGCGGCCGGGATTGGCGATCTCGGCGAGAATGCGCTTGACCTCGCGCGAGTCGGCCAGCGGGTGAACGGTCTTGTTGGAGAAGAATCCGAGCATGGGTTTTTATCGGTAAGTTGGCACTAGCATAGCGGCTCCGGGCCTCGCTGTCATTCCTGCGCCAACCACTGTGCCAGGAGCGTCAATCCCCAGGCAACGCCAAAACCGGTGAGATCCGATGCCGTGGCGCCCAGGCCCCCACTGCAGCTCGATGCCGAAAGGTCGACGTGCAACCATGGCCGCTTGCGGGTGAAGCGTTGCAGGAAGCGCGCGGCCAGGATGTGGTCGGCCTCGCCGTCCAGCGTGCATTGCTTGACGTCGGCCACCTTGGAATCGAGCGCCGGATCGTAGTCCTCATCGAACGGAAAAACACAGATGCGTTCGCCGCTGGCGCGACCCGCAGCGACAGCAAGCGCGCCCAGCTTTTCGCTGCTGGCAAACACGCCCGAGTAGCGGGCGCCCAGCGCGACATGCATGGACCCGGTGAGCGTGGCGAAATCGATCACCAGGTCGGGGGCTGGCGTCGCCTTGCCTCCGCGTTTGCCGAGCTTGCCGTCAGTCGCCATGAGCAGCGTGTCGGCCAGCACCATGCGGCCTTCGGCATCGGTATGCATCACCTCGATGGTGGTGCCGTCCAGTGCCGTAACGATGTCGTTCTGTTTGTAGGCGCCGGGCGACAAGTGGTTGTGGGCAATTGCCAGCCAGCAGTCGATCGCCACCGGCAGCTTCATCTCGGCTGCCGCCAGCATCAGCGCCAGGGCCACGGCCGAACCGTTCATGTCCTCGTGCATGCCGGCCATGTAACGCGCGGGCTTGAGGTTGTGGCCGCCGGTGTCGAAGCAGATGCCCTTGCCGACCAGGGCCACGGTCTTTTTGAATGACTTCGGTTTCCATGACAGATGCACGATGGCGGCGTCTTCGTGATGGGAGCCCTGCGCCACGGCGCAGAAAGCTCCTGCGCCCATCTTTTTTAAAGTTCTGAAATCGAATTCCTCGATGCCCAGTCCCGTCTCTTTTGCCAGGCCGCGAACACGCTTGCGGTAAGTGGCCGGCGTCAATTCGTTGGGGGCCAGGGCGGTCAGCTCGCGCGCCAACACGTTGGCGCCGGCCAGCAATTTGACCGGGGCGAGATCCGAATTTGTCAGCGAACAGAAAAGATCTATCTGCGCCAGGGCCACCGCCGGCTTCTTCTTGCGCACCGGCAGCGGCACGCCGTTGATCTGCGCCACATAGGCCGCATCGCGCGCCACGTCGCCCATGCCTTCGCCCGCCGCGACCCAGATCGCGATGGACTTCGGTGTCTCGTCGAGCAGCAGCATCACCGCCTTGCGCAAACGCGTCAGCCGCTCGAAACGCGACAGCGCGCCATCGGCCATGAGCAGCGCACGGCGTTGGCCGTCGGGCAGATCGAGGGCCAGGGGCGTCTTCGCCAGTTCCTTCGGTTTCATCGCCTTGCGTTTCAGCACCGCCAACCATTGATCCCGCTGCGGCAGGTCCGCCGGCAGCGCAGCGCCGGCCGGCAGAATGATCAGGCCGTGAGTGGCGTGGTCCAGCTGCGAATACTGGCGTGAGGGCTGCAATGCGATGCGGGGGAGCGTCATGGACGATTCCAGTAAAATGGTCCGTCGATTATAAGTGCTGCCGCCAACATCCATGGGCCCCTACCTTGACCTGATGCGCCACGTGCTCGAGCACGGGCACGAGAAATCCGACCGTACCGGAACGGGTACCCGTTCGGTATTCGGCTGGCAGATGCGCTTCGATCTGGCCGAGGGCTTTCCGCTGCTCACGACGAAGAAGCTGCACCTGCGCTCGATCATCCACGAACTGCTGTGGTTTCTGCAGGGCGAGACCAACATCCGCTACCTCAAGGAAAACGGCGTCTCGATCTGGGACGACTGGGCGGACGCCAACGGCGACCTCGGCCCGGTCTATGGTCACCAGTGGCGGCACTGGCCGGCCGGCTCAGTTGACAACCCCGGCAGGGAGATCGACCAGATCACGCAGTTAATCGAGGGCCTGAAGAAGAATCCGGACTCACGCCGGCACATCGTTTCGGCCTGGAACCCGGCCGACATCCCGCAGATGAAGCTGCCCCCGTGCCACGCGCTGTTCCAGTTCTATGTGGCCCCTTCGACAGGCTCAGGACAGGCTGGCAAGCTCTCCTGCCAGTTGTACCAGCGCAGCGCCGACATCTTCCTCGGCGTGCCCTTCAACATCGCCTCCTATGCGCTGTTCACGCTGATGGTGGCGCAGGTTTGCGACCTCGCGCCCGGTGATTTCGTGTGGACCGGTGGCGATTGCCACCTCTACTCCAACCATCTGGAGCAGACCCGCCTGCAGCTCTCCCGCGAACCGCGCCAGCGCCCGACCATGCTCCTGAATCCGGCGGTGAAGGACATCTTCGGGTTTCGCTACGAGGACTTCACCCTGCAAGGCTACGACCCGCAGCCGCACATTTCCGCGCCGGTGGCGGTGTGATTCTTTGCGGCGACATCGGCGGCACCAAGACGCTGCTGGGTCTGGCGCAGAACGGAAAACTCGTTATTCACCGCCGTATCGCCAACGCCGACTTTCCTGATTTCGCCAGCCTGCTCGCGGCCTTCCTTGCCGACACGCAGACCGATCCCGCGCTGATCCGTGGCGGCTGCCTCGCGGTCGCCGGCCCGATTGCCGATGACGGTCGGAAGGCAACGCTGACCAACCTGCCCTGGACTATCGACAGCGATGTTCTGGCGCGCAGCTTCGGCCTGCCTGCCTTGCGCCTGGCGAACGACTTCGCTGCCGCGGCGCTGGGCGCTGTCACCGCATCCAGCCAGAGAATCACGCTCCAGAACGGGGAACCGCTGGCGACGGCGCCCTGCCTCGTCGTGGGCGCCGGCACCGGTCTGGGCATGGCCATTGTGTTGCCCGACGAGGGGCAATGGCGGATCGTTGCCGGCGAAGGCGGCCATGTCGCCTTCGCTCCCGCTGACGAACAGCAAATGGCGCTGTGGACCTTCCTTCATGCGCGGCACGGCCGCGTGACCTGGGAACGGGTGGTGTCGGGACCGGGGCTGACCGCCATCCACGAGTTTGTCGCCGGAATCAAATTGTCGCCGGAGCAAATCACGGCACGCGCACTGGTGAGCGCTGACAGCGCCGAACGTCGCTCGCTGGACCTGTTCCTGACGGCCTATGGCGCCTTTGCCGGCGACATGGCGCTGGCCTGCCTGGCGCGCGGCGGAGTGTTCCTGGCCGGCGGCATTGCCGCCAAACTGCTGCCGATGCTCCAGCAAGGCGGCTTCCTTGCTGCTTTCAATGCCAAGGCCGAACATGCGGCCATCGCCGCCCGCATGCCGATCCACGTCGCCACCGACCCGCTGCTCGGACTGTACGGCGCACTGCTCATAGCATCAGAGTAAAGCTTGATGTTTGTCAATATCCTGTCATGTAACGAGCGCAGCATGGCAACTGGATATAGGTGAAAAATCATTAGGAGGCAGACATGGCAACCACCAAGAGCACCGCGAAAGCGTCGCCCGCCAAGCGTCCGGCACCCGCAACCAGCAAGGCGGTCAAGCCGGAACCGGTAACGAAAACGACGGCCAAGAAGCCGGTACCCAAAAAGGCCGTCCCGAAAGCCGCTCCGAAAGTCGCTGCGAAGCCGGCAGCCAAACCAGCCGCCGCAAAGCCGCAGAAGCCGGGCAGCAAAAAGCCGGCAAA
>JBIJDI010000120.1:0-7259 GCA_044344235.1 Sulfuritalea sp.
CTTTCGATGGGTTCCTGCGCCAATGGCGGCGGCTATTATCACTACTCCTATTCGGTGGTGCGCGGCGTTGATCGCATCGTGCCGGTCGACGTCTATGTGCCGGGCTGTCCGCCTACGGCCGAGGCGCTGCTGTACGGCCTGATCCAGTTGCAGAGCAAGATCCGCCGCACCACCACGATCGCCCGCTGACCCCAAAACGTCTATCCCATGAGCGCCAAACTCGAACGTCTGTGCCGGCAACTGAAGGAAATCTTTGGTGACCGCATCAGTGAGCCGGTGGTGGCGCTGGGTCAGGTTACTGTCGTGGTTCCGCCCGAGAACTATCTGGAGGTGGCGCTGAAGTTGCGCGACGATCCCGCGTTGCGCTTCGAGCAACTGATGGATCTCGGCGGCATCGATTATTCCGAATTCACCGGCTATCAGGGCAGGCGTTTCGCCGCCGTCAGCCAGTTGCTGTCGATTACCCATAACTGGCGCCTGACCGTCAAGGTGTTTGCGGCGGACGACGAGTTTCCCGTGGTCGCGTCAGTCATGGATGTCTGGAATAGTGCCAACTGGTATGAGCGCGAAGCCTTCGACCTGTTCGGCATCCATTTCGAGGGCCACGTCGATCTGCGCCGGATCCTGACCGACTATGGTTTCGTCGGTCATCCCTTCCGCAAGGATTTCCCGATTTCAGGTTATGTCGAGATGCGCTACGACCCGGAGCAGAAGCGCGTGATTTATCAGCCGGTGACCATCGAACCCCGGGAAGTGACGCCGCGCATCGTACGCGAAGCAGGCTACGGAAAAGGCGAAGGCCGTGGCTGACATCAAGAATTACACCATCAACTTCGGGCCGCAGCATCCCGCGGCCCATGGCGTCTTGCGCCTGGTGCTGGAACTGGACGGCGAGGTTATCGTGCGCGCCGATCCGCACATCGGCCTGCTGCATCGCGGTACCGAGAAACTGGCCGAGACCCGCACCTGGCTGCAGACGCTGCCGTATCTGGATCGTCTCGACTATACGTCGATGATCCCCAGCGAGCATGCCTACTGCCTGGCGGTGGAGCGTTTGCTGGGTGTCGATGTGCCGATCCGGGCGCAGTACATACGCGTCATGATCGACGAGATGACGCGCATCAAGAATCACCTGCTCAGCATCGGCACCCACGCGCTCGATATCGGTGCCATGACGATGGTGCTCTACACCTTCCGTGAGCGCGAAGATCTGTTCGACGTGCTGGAGGCATTGACCGGCATCCGCATGCACGGGGCGTATTACCGGCCCGGTGGCGTCTATCGTGATCTGCCCGACCAGATGCCGAAGTACACCGAAAACAAGTTCAAGAACGCACAGACGGTCAAGGAACTGAACGAAGCACGCAGCGGTTCTCTGCTCGATTTCCTTGAAGACTTCACCAACCGTTTTCCGGTGTATCACAGCGAATACCATACCCTGCTGACCGACAACCGGATATGGAAGCAGCGTACCGTCGGCATCGGCGTCATCAGTCCGGAGCGTGCCTTGCAGAAGGGCTTTAGCGGGGCCATGCTGCGCGGCTCGGGTATCGAGTGGGATCTGCGCAAGAAGCAGCCCTATGAGGTCTATGACCGCATGGACTTCGATATTCCGGTCGGCGTGAATGGTGACTGCTATGACCGCTATCTGGTGCGCATGGAAGAAATGCTCCAGGCCAATCGCATCATCAAGCAGTGCATAGACTGGCTACGGAAGAATCCCGGCCCGGTCATCACCGATGATCACAAGGTGGCCCCGCCTTCGCGCGCGAAGATGAAGGGCAGCATGGAAGAACTGATCCACCACTTCAAACTGTTTTCCGAGGGTATGCACGTGCCGGCCGGGGAAGCCTATGCTGCAATCGAGCATCCCAAGGGCGAGATGGCCGTCTGGGCGGTGTCGGACGGTGCCAACAAGCCTTACCGGATCAGGTTGCATACCGCAGGTATCCCGCATCTGGCAGGTGTCGATGAGATGGTCAGAGGCCATATGCTGGCCGATGCGACGGCCGTTATCGGCACCATCGATCTGGTGCTTGGCGACGTGGACAGATAGACCGCACCATGAGCAACCAATACGACATGTTGAGTTCCGAAGCCCTGAAGAAGATTGACCGGGAAGTGGCCAAATATCCGGCAGACCAGAAGCAGTCCGCGGTGATGGCGGCGCTGGTGATTGCTCAGGACGAAAAAGGCTGGCTGCCGCAAGAGACCATTGCTGCCGTCGCCAAATACCTTGGCATGGCGCCGATGGCCGCCTACGAGGTGGCGAGTTTCTACAACATGTACGACTTGCAGCCGGTCGGCAAGTACAAGGTGACGGTGTGCACCAACCTTCCCTGCGCCTTGTCGGGCGGCGTGCATGCGGCAGATTACGTCAAGGAAAAGCTGGGCATCGATTTCAACGAAACCACGGCTGACGGCAAGTTCACGCTGAAGGAAGGCGAGTGCATGGGCGCTTGCGGCGATGCGCCGGTAATGCTGGTGAACAACAAGCGCATGTGCAGTTTCATGTTGCCCGAACAGATCGACAAGTTGTTGGCGGAGTGCAAATAAGATGGCTCTGATCGACACCATCAATCCCCTGCTTACCACCGGATGGTCAAAAGGCGACGCCGGCTGGAGTCTGAAGGACTATGAGGCGCGCGGCGGTTATGCGCAGCTGAAGCGGATCATTTCCAGCAAGATGACGCAGGATGATCTGATTGCCGAGGTCAAGAAATCCGTACTGCGCGGTCGCGGTGGCGCCGGTTTTCCGACCGGCCTCAAGTGGAGCTTCATGCCCAAGGCAGCGCCGGAAAAATACATTGTGTGCAACACCGACGAAGGCGAGCCGGGTACCTTCAAGGATCGCGACCTGTTGCGCTTCGATCCGCATTCGACCATCGAGGGCATGATCATTGCCGCCTACGCGGTGGGCGCCAAGCTCGGCTACAACTACATTCACGGTGAGATCTTCGAGATCTACCAGCGTTTCGAGGAAGCACTCGACCAGGCCCGCGCTGCAGGCTATCTCGGCAACAACATCCTCGGTTCCGACTTCTGCTGCGATCTCTTTGCGCATCACGGCTGGGGCGCCTACATCTGCGGCGAAGAAACCGGCCTGCTCGAATCCATCGAGGGCAAGAAGGGTCAGCCACGCTTCAAGCCGCCGTTTCCTGCGAATGTAGGCCTGTATGGCAAGCCGACCACGATCAACAACACCGAAACCTTTGCTGCGATTCCCTTCATCCTGGGCATGGGCGGTGAGGCTTACCTCAATCTGGGCAAACCCAACAACGGCGGCACCAAGTTGTTCTCCGTATCGGGTCACGTCAATCGTCCCGGAAACTATGAAGTTCCCATGGGTACGCCCTTCGCGAAGCTGCTTGAAATGGCCGGTGGCATGCGCGGCGGGCGCAAGCTCAAGGCGGTAATTCCTGGCGGTTCATCAGCTCCGGTATTGCCCGCCGACATCATCATGGACTGCACCATGGACTACGACTCCATCGCCAAGGCCGGCTCCATGCTCGGCTCGGGCGCAGTGATCGTGATGGACGAGACGGTGTGCATGGTCAAGGCGCTGGAGCGTCTGTCCTACTTCTATTTCGAGGAGTCCTGCGGTCAATGTACGCCCTGCCGCGAAGGCAGCGGCTGGCTCTACCGCGTCGTGCATCGCATCGAGCACGGTGAAGGGCGTCCGGAAGACCTCGACCTGCTGAACCGTGTCACCGACAACATGATGGGCAAGACCATTTGCGCGCTGGCCGATGCCGCCGCCTTCCCGGTGCGCAGTTTCATCAAGCATTTCAAGGGCGAATTCGAATATCACATCGAGAACAAGAAGTGTCTCGTTGATCCGGAAGTTCAGCGCATGGGTAGCGGTTTCTTCAAGGCAGGGGCGGCGTAATGCTCGAGATCGAAATCGACGGCAAGACCCTGCAGGTCGCGGATGGCAGCACCATCATCGAGGCGGCCCACCAGCTGGGCACCTACATTCCGCACTTCTGCTATCACAAGAAGCTGTCGATCGCGGCCAACTGCCGCATGTGCCTGGTCCAGGTGGAAAAGGCGCCGAAGCCGATGCCGGCCTGCGCCACGCCCGTGACCAACGGCATGAAGGTATTCACGCATTCCGACCTGGCGGTCAAGGCGCAGAAGGCCGTGATGGAATTTCTGCTGATCAACCACCCGCTGGATTGCCCGATCTGCGATCAGGGCGGCGAGTGCCAGTTGCAGGACCTCGCGGTCGGCTATGGCGAATCCGCCTCGAAGTACGAGGAAGAAAAGCGCGTCGTCCCTGACAAGGATCTCGGTCCGCTGGTGTCGACCGACATGACCCGCTGCATCAACTGCACGCGTTGCATTCGTTTCACGGCCGAAATCGCCGGCTTCATGGAACTCGGCCAGTCCTACCGCGGCGAGCGTGCCGAGGTGATGCCGTTCATCGGCAAGACCGTGGACACCGAACTGTCCGGCAACCTGATCGATCTGTGTCCGGTCGGCGCACTGACTTCCAAGCCCTTCCGCTTCTCGGCGCGCACTTGGGAGCTGTCCCGGCGCAAGTCGGTGAGCCCGCATGACGGCCTCGGCAGCAACCTGATAATGCAGACCAAGCATGACAAGGTGATGCGCGTACTGCCGCTGGAAAATGAAGATGTCAACGAATGCTGGCTGACGGACAAGGAGCGTTTCTCCTACCAGGGCCTGAGTTCCCAAGGTGACAATGGGCGGCTGACCAAGCCGATGGTGAAGCAGGGCGGCGAATGGAAAGAGGTCGACTGGACCGTCGCCCTCGATTACGCCGCGCATGCGCTGCGCGACGTCGCCAAGACCCACGGCGGCGCAGCCATCGGTGGCCTGCTGAGCCCGCACGCGACGCTCGAAGAAATGTTCCTCGCGCAGAAACTGCTGCGCGGCCTGGGCAGCGAGAACATCGACTTCCGTTTGCGCCAGAGTGATTTCTCCGCTGACGGCAAGCGCAAGGGCACGCCCTGGCTGGGAATGAAGATCGCCGATATCAGCCGCCTCGATCGCGTGCTGGTGGTGGGCTCCTTCCTGCGCAAGGATCATCCGCTGATCGCCCAGCGCCTGCGCCAGTCGGCCAAGCGCGGCACTCAGGTCAGCATCCTGCACAGCGCGGACGACGATCTGCTGATCAAACTGGCGGTGCGCGCGATTGCGGCTCCTTCACAGCTGCCCGCCATGCTGGCCCAAGTGGTCAAGGCGGTCTGCGCGATCAAGGGCGTTGCGCCAGATGCAGCCCTGGCCGGCGTCACCGTATCGGCCGAGGCCCAAGCCATCGGCCAGAGCCTGGCTTCAGGCAGCAATACCGGTGTCCTGCTCGGCAATTTCGCACAACAGCATCCGCAGGCGGCAACCCTGCATGCGCTCGGTCGGCAATTGGCGTCTGCACTGGGCGGCGGCTTCGGCTTCCTCGGCGAGGCTGCCAACAGCGTCGGCGGGTACGTGGCCAAGGCGGTGCCGGGCGCCGCGGGTCTCAACGCCACTGCAATGCTCAAGGATCAGCGGCAAGCCTATGTGGTGGTCGGCGCCGAAGCGGAACTCGATTGCGCCGATGGTGTCCAGGCACTTGCTGCGCTGGGCAAGGCGGCCGTCACTGTAGTGCTGACCTCTTTCAAATCGCAGGCGATGCTCGACTATGCGGCGGTGCTGCTGCCGGTATCGCCGTTCTCGGAAACCTCCGGCACCTTCGTCAATACCGAAGGCCGCGTGCAGAGTTTCTACGCTGCCGCCAAGCCGCTGGGCGACGCCCGACCGGCATGGAAGGTGCTGCGTGTGCTGGGCAATCTGCTTCAGGTCGCCGGTTTCGAATTCGGCAGCAGCGAAGAGGTGCGTGCTGAAGCGCTGGGTGGTCAGCCTGAATTTGTTTCCGATCTGGACAACGGCATTGATGTCGGCACACTGAATCTGGCGGCTTCGACCAACGGTCTCGAACGGGTCGCCGATGTGCCGATCCACTTTGCCGATCCGCTGGTACGGAGATCTCCTGCCCTGCAACTGGCGGCCGATTCGGCAACGCCGACGGCGCGCATGAATGCAGCCCTGCTGGCGAAGCTTGGCGTTGCTTCGGGCGACAAGGTAAAAGTCGGCGCTGGCGGTACGGCGAACGTGACGCTAGCCGCGCAACTCGATGCCGGCCTGCCGGATGGCGTGGTGCGTGTCGCGGCAGCGCATGCGGATACGTTGGCGCTGGGCGCGATGTCCTCTGTCCTTAGCGTGGAGAAGGCGTGATGGAAGCCACCGTCCTGCACTTCTTCGAATCGCTGTGGGGTCCCATGTGGGCGCCGCTGTGGGCGTTGGTCAAGCCGGTCTGGCCGCTGATCTGGACTCTGGCCAAGATCGTTCTGATCATGGTGCCCCTGTTGCTGTCCGTTGCCTACCTGACTTTCTGGGAACGCAAGGTCATTGGATGGATGCAGGTTCGCATCGGCCCCAACCGCGTCGGTCCCTGGGGTTTGCTGCAGCCGATCGCCGATGGCATGAAGCTGTTCTTCAAGGAAGTGCTGTTCCCGACTGCAGCGGACAAGAAACTTTTCGTGCTCGGCCCGATCATGGCCATTGCGCCGGCGCTCGCTCTTTGGGCGGTGATTCCCTTCGCTCCCGGCTTCGTGCTGGCCAACGTCGATGCCGGCGTGCTGTATCTGCTGGCGATCGGTTCGGTCGGTGTCTACGGCATCATCATTGCCGGCTGGGCGTCGAATTCGAAATACCCGTTCTTCGGCGCGATGCGCGCTTCGGCACAGATGATTTCCTACGAAGTCTCGATGGGCCTCGCGCTGATCACCGTGCTGATGGTGTCGAGCAGCCTCAACCTGAGTGAAATCGTCAATGCACAGGGCAAGGGCCAGTTTGCCGGCTATGGTCTCGGCGTGTTCTCCTGGAACTGGCTGCCGCTGCTGCCGATGTTCGCGGTATACCTGATCTCCGGTGTCGCCGAAACCAACCGCGCCCCGTTCGACGTCGTCGAAGGCGAGTCGGAAATCGTTGCCGGCCACATGGTCGAATATTCAGGCATGGCGTTCGCGATGTTCTTCCTCGCTGAATACGCCAACATGATCCTGGTTTCGGCGATGACCTCGATCTTCTTCCTCGGCGGCTGGCTGTCCCCCGTCGGTTTCCTGCCCAATGGTTTCCACTGGATGGCGGCCAAGATGGCGGCGATCCTGTTCTTCTTCCTCTGGATTCGTGCCACCTTCCCGCGCTATCGCTATGACCAGATCATGCGCCTGGGCTGGAAGGTGTTCGTGCCGCTGACG
>JBIJDI010000121.1:0-7252 GCA_044344235.1 Sulfuritalea sp.
GTGCGGCTCGACCACCAACAACGAGGCGCGTCAAAAACAGGTGGCGTTTGCGCCAACCACATTTGTCACCAATGTGCGCATGGCGGTGAAGAAGGCCTCGGGCATCAAGAGCCTCGACCAACTCAATGGCAAGCCGGTGGCCACCACCACCGGCACGACCAGCGTGCAACTGATGCGCGCCCACGAAAAAGGCAAGGGCGTCGATTTCAAGGAGGTCTACGCCAAGGATCACGCCGACGCTTTCCTGATGCTGGAGACAGATCGGGCGGTAGCCTTTGTCATGGATGACAACCTGCTGGCCGGCCTGATGGTCACCTCGAAGAATCCGAATGACTATGCCATCGTCGGCGAAGTGCTGAACATCGAGCCGATTGCCATCATGCTGCGTCGCGAAGATCCGGCCTTCAAAAAGGTGGTCGATGATGCGGTCAAGGCGCTGATGAAGAGCGGCGAAATCGACAAGCTCTACGCCAGATGGTTCATGAGCCCGATCCCGCCGAAGAGTGCCAACCTCAACTTCCCGATGAGCGACAAGCTGAAGGAACTCATCAAGGCGCCCAGCGACGCGCCGGCCGAGGCCTACAACAAGAAGTAAAAGTCGGCGCTGATGAAGCCCCTGCGCAGCAGGGTGGTCGAGCAAAAGACGCTCTCCTCACCGCTGCGGATGGCGATGCGGCGGCGGGCCTTGAGCCTGCGCCGCGCCACCACCCTGCGAACATGAACTACCACTGGAACTGGGGCATCTTCCTCGAGCAGGTCAAGGGCGGGGATGAGGCCTACCTCAACTGGCTGTTGACCGGCTTCGGCTGGACCGTGGCGGTGTCGCTCTCGGCCTGGGTGATCGCCCTCTCGCTCGGCATCCTCTTCGGGCTCTTGCGCACAGCGCCTTCCAGAACTCTCGCTGCCGTGGCAACGGCCTGGGTTGAACTGTTCCGCAACATTCCGCTGCTGGTGCAGATGTTTCTCTGGTTCTTCGTGGTGCCGGAACTGCTGCCGGCCGACTGGGGGCTATGGGTCAAGCAGGAGCTGCCGGCCAAGGAATTCCTGACCGCGACAATCTGCCTCGGCCTGTTCACCTCGTCACGCGTGGCGGAACAGGTACGCGCCGGCATCCAGGCGCTGCCCCACGGCCAACTCATGGCGGGGCTGGCGATGGGCCTGACCCTGCCCCAGACCTATCGCTACGTGCTACTGCCGACGGCGCTGCGCATGGTGGTGCCGCCGCTCACTTCGGAGTTCATGAACGTGTTCAAGAACTCTTCGGTGGCCTTCGCCATCGGCGTCATGGAACTCACCTTCCAGGCCAAACAGATGCAGGAGGATTCGGAACAGGGCATCGAAACCTTCCTTGCGGTCACCGTGCTCTATTTCATCTGCGCCTTCACCGCCAACCGCGTCATGGCCGTCATCGAGCGGCGGACGCGGATTCCCGGCAACATAGCGGGGCAGCACTGATGCACGGCGATTTCGATTTCAGCGTCCTGCTCGACAGCCTGCCCTTCCTATGGACCGGGCTGCAGTTCACCCTCAAGCTGACCATCGTTGCCATGCTCGGCGGCATCGCGCTCGGCACGCTGCTGGCACTCGCCCGCCTGTCGCCGATCGCACCGCTGGCCACGGCCGCCTCCTGGTATGTCAACATCATGCGGTCGATCCCGCTGGTGATGGTGATCCTGTGGTTCTTCCTGGTCATCCCGCTGCTGACCGGCACGCCGATGGGCGCCGAGAATTCCGCGCTGGTGACCTTCACCCTGTTCGAAGCCGCGTTCTACTGCGAGATCATGCGTGCCGGCATCCAGAGCGTTCCTCGTGGTCAGGTCGCGGCGGGCAGCGCCATCGGCTTTACCTACGGCCAGAACATGCGCCTGGTGATTCTGCCGCAGGCTTTTCGCAACATGCTGCCGGTGCTGCTGACGCAAACCATCGTGCTGTTCCAGGACACTTCGCTGGTCTATGCCATCGGCGCCAAGGATTTGCTGAAGGCGGCCGAGATCGCCGGAAAGAACTACAACCGGCCCGTGGAAATGGTAATTTTTGTCGCGCTGATCTATTTCGTGATCTGCTATTCGCTTTCTTTCGTTGTCAAACGCTTGCAGCAGCGCTTCGCCATCAAGCGCTGAAACCCCGCCTGTCTCTTTCGGAAATCCGCCCATGAACGAAGCACCCATGATCGAACTGCGCAACGTAAGCAAGTGGTACGGACAGTTTCAGGTACTGACGGACTGCAGCACCCGGGTGTCGAAGGGCGAAGTCATTGTGGTCTGCGGCCCGTCGGGGTCCGGCAAGTCGACCCTGATCAAGTGCGTCAATGGTCTGGAAGCCTTCCAGCAAGGCGAGGTCATCGTCAAGGGCATCTCCGTCGGCGACCCCAAGACCAACCTGCCCAAGCTGCGCGCCCATGTCGGCATGGTGTTTCAGCATTTCGAGCTGTTTCCGCACATGACGATCACCGACAATCTGACGATCGGTCAGATCAAGGTACTTCAGCGCAGCGAGGAGGAAGCGCGCGACAAGGCCGCCAGGCTGCTCGACCGCGTCGGCCTCAAGGAACACGCCCACAAGCATCCCGGACAACTCTCCGGTGGCCAGCAGCAGCGCGTGGCGATTGCGCGGGCGCTGTGCATGGACCCGATCTGCATGCTGTTCGACGAACCTACTTCGGCGCTGGATCCGGAAATGATCAACGAAGTGCTCGACGTCATGGTCGAACTGGCAAAGGAAGGCATGACCATGATGTGCGTGTCGCACGAAATGGGCTTCGCGCGCAAAGTCGCGCATCGCGTGATCTTCATGGACCAGGGCCGGATCATCGAAGATGCGCCCAAGGACGAGTTCTTCGGCACTCCGCGCTCGGAACGCGCCCAGCTATTTCTGTCAAAGATCCTGTCGCACTGATAGCGCAGCGCAACGAAGTTTCGGTGCGGCTTAGTCGGCGTACTGCTTCCCGGCATAACGCGTAACGCCGATCAGGATGCGCACCACGGCATAGGCGGCATGACCGGCAAGGCGCTCCAGCCACGAACGCTGGCGCTGATCCTCCGACCGGATTTCCCTGGCCGCGCCGCCGATGGCGGCCTCGAGGCTGGCCCGCAACTGCGCGACGAACCCGGCATCGCGCACCACCACATTCGCTTCGCGCGCCAACAACAAGCTGAACGGATCAATGTTCGATGAACCGACGGTCGCCCAGTCGCCGTCGATCACCGCGACTTTGGCGTGCAGATAGGCGTCTTCGTACTCGAAGACACGAACGCCCGCGGACAGCATCCGATCGTAGAGCGACTGCGTCGCATAGTGCTGCAGAACATGCTCGACACGACCCTGCAGCAACAGCTTGACGCTGACGCCTCGCTTCGCCGCCGCCAGCAAAGCGCTGCGAAAGCGCCTGCCGGGAAGAAAATAGGCGTTGGAAATCACGATCTCATGACGCGCGGCACCGATCGCCGCCAGATACGCGTTTTCGATGTCACGCCGATGTCCCAGATTGTCGCGAATCAGCAGCGCGGCCGATGTCGTTCCGCCAATCGCCGATGCGGCGGGCAAGACCACCGGCGCCGGCGGACGCCGGCCGAGACTGGCCCAACGTACCAGGCGCCAGACGTGCCGCATGGTGGCGTGAATGCGCGCCACCAGAGGTCCCTCGATGCGCACCGCAAAATCGAAGCGCGCAGAGGCCGACTTGCCGTCATCGAAATCGTCGAGCACGTTGATGCCGCCGACAAAGGCCATGCGGCCATCGAACACGGAAAGCTTTCGATGCAGCCGGCGCAGGCGATGACGCCTGAATCGGGTTTGCCCTGCCTCCGGCCGATAGGTCATGACCTCCGCGCCACTGGCGGCCAGCGCCACGCCGAGACCCGCGGCAAAGTCGCGTGCGCCGAAACCGTCCACCAGCACGCGCACGGCAACGCCCCTCTGCGCGGCACGGGCCAGTGCCGCGGCTACTTCGCGTCCGGTGACATCGTCGGAAAATATGTAGGTCTCGAGATGCACCTCGATCCGCGCGGCGTCAATGGCGGCAATCAACGCGGGGAAGTACTCCCCTCCCGATCTGAGCAGTTGCAGACGGTTGCCCGCAACGAAATCCGGCGCGGCGGCATTTCTCAGGACAGCGCTCATCGGACGCCGTCCTTGAGCTGAAGTTCGGCGGAAAGCGCGGCATGATCGGAGATGGTCGACCACGGCGGCCCGGCATGCGCCTGGGTCGCAGTTACCTGCAGGCCGCGCTGGTAAATGCGGTCGAGGCGGAACATGGGCAGCGCGGCGGGGTAGCTGCGCGACGGACGCTGCCCGACGCCGGCAAAGACTTCGACCAGCCCGAGACGATCCGCCAGAAGATCATGCGCATGATTGCGCCAGTCGTTGAAATCGCCGGCAATCAACAGCGGCGCCGCGGCCGGCACCAGATCTTCGATGCGGCTGGCCAGCGCATCCATCTGCCACCGCCGCGAGCGGGCAAACAACGACAGATGCACGCAGACGCAATGCAGCGGCTGCTTCAGGCGCGGCAGCTCGACGGCGCAATGCAGCAGTCCGCGCTTCTCGAAACGCAGGTGCGTCACGTCCTGATTGTGCTCATGGACGATGGGAAAGCGCGAAAGAATGGCGTTGCCGTGATGACCGTGGTCATAGACCACGTTGCGGCCGTAGGAGTGGCTGGCCCAGACGTCTTCGGCGAGGAATTCGTGTTGCGGCAGCGCCGGCCAGTCCGGATGCTGCTCGACGTGCCCGAGATGCAGTCCCTGCACTTCCTGCAGAAACACAATGTCGGCCGACAACTCGCGCAGGCGATCACGCAGCTCATGCACCATCATGCGGCGATTGAACTGAGAAAATCCCTTGTGGATATTCCAGGTGGCGACGGAGAGCGGAAGTGTCATGCCGCAACGAGTATCGGAAGGCTGCCAGGGATCCCGGCGGCGGCCCTAGTGGCGCACCTTGTTGTAAGCCGCCAGCAGGCTTCGATGCAGATCGCAACCCTCAAGCCCCATGCCCGGCGTCTTGAGCCCAAAAAAACGCTGCTCCCGTTGCAACATGGCTTCGGCACTCGCCACGGTATCCGCGCCGTAGAGATGTTGCAGCGCGCCGCGGTGCGCATCGATACGGCCCAGCTCCATCAGGGTCTCGATGCAGCGATAGACGCGACGACGCATCGGGTCGATCTGCTCGAAGTGGCGCACCCATTCGCAGCCTTCGCGAATCGCCTCGTCGTCGCCGATGGCCAGCGCCAGCAGGGCTTTCAACTCGCCTACCCGGAGATCGCTCCACAGCGATCCTTCATCGGCAGCCAGACCGATCAGCGCCGCGACGGGTCGCGCATCCTGCAAGTCGAGTTCGTTGAGCGTATCCAGTAGATCCGCACATTCCTCGTCGTCGAGTTCCGGCAGGTGCAGGATGGCCTCGCGAATGGCGTTGCCGACACTGTTGTTCTCCCATTCCAGGTCGTCGAGCGGATAGATTTCCGACATGCCCGGCACCAGGATGCGGCAGGCGTAGACGCCGAGGTGGGTAAAGTCGGCGATGTAGATGTCGTGGCCGGAGCGATGAACGCGATCCACCAGCCATTGATAATCCTCGGCCGTGGTGGTGGTGAAATTCCAGTCGACAAATTCGAAATCCGGTGTGTTGCCCAAGAAGTTCCAGCTGATGATGCCGCTCGAATCGACGAAGTGGATCTCGATGTTGGGCGAAGCGGCGATCTCATCCAGATCGAAGCCGGGTGGAGGAAAGCCGGCGAGGGCATCGAGGCCGCGACCCTGCAGCAGTTCGGTCAGCGCTCGTTCGAGGGCGATCTCGAAGCGCGGGTGGGCGCCGAAACTGGAGAAGCAGCCCTGGTCTTCGGGATGCAGCAGGGTGACATTCATCACCGGGTATTCGCCACCGAGCGACGCGTCCTTGACCAGGATGCCGAAGCCGGCCTCGCGCAGGCCCCTGATGCCGGCTTCGATACGCGGATAGCGGGCGATCACCTCTTGCGGCACGTCGGGCAGGCAAAGCCCTTCGCTGATGATGCGGAACTTGATGTGGCGCTCGAAGATTTCCGACAGGGCCTGGGTGCGTGCCTCCATCTCGGTGTTGCCGGCCGACATGCCGTTGCTGACATACAGGTTGCCGATGATGTTGACCGGGAACCAGATCGTCTTGCCATCACGCTGGCGCACGTAGGGCAGGGCGCAGATGCCGCGTTCGGCATCGCCGGAATTGAGGTCGACCAGGGCATTGGCGTCGATCGATCCGTCGGGGTTGTAAAGCTCGCGTAATTCCGGTGTCAGCAACTGCTCGGGCCACTCGCCGTTCGCGCCGGGCTGAAACCATTTTTCGCGCGGATAGTGCGCGAAGCTGCGATTGGCAAACTGATCCCCCAGATAGTAGTGCGTCCAGAAATAGTTGCAGGACAGCCGCTCGAAGAACTCGCCGAGCGCGCTCGCCAGGGCCGCCAGCCGCGAGGCGCCCTTGCCGTTGGTGAACAGCAGCGGGCAATCGCGGTCGCGCACATGCACCGACCAGGCGCCATCGACCGGGTTCAGCCAGGAACGCTCCTCGACATGAAAGCCGAGCGCTTCCAGCTTGCCCTGCATGGTGGCGATGGACGATTCGAGGGAAGCGTCCTTGCCGGCGATGAAGCTTTCTGTTTGCATGGGAATGTCCGTCTGATGCTACTTGTGGATACGAGGCGGAAGCCCCAAAAAGTCGGCGCTCACGACACGGCGAGCATGCGCTCCAAAGCGATCTTTGCCAACACGGCTTCGTGCGGCGGCACCTTGATCTGATTGACCACGCGACCCTCGACCAGGTTTTCCAGGGTCCAGGCCAGATGCTGCGGATCGATGCGCTGCATGGTCGAGCACATGCAGATGGTGCTGGCCATGAACTGCACGATCTTGCCTTCGTGTTTCACTTCCTCCGCCAGCCGCTCGACCAGGTTGAGCTCGGTGCCGACCAGCCAGCGCGTGTTGGGCGGCGCTGCCTTCACCGTCTGCAGGATGGTCTCGGTGCTGCCGATGTAGTCGGACTGCTTGCAGACTTCGAAGCTGCATTCGGGGTGCGAAATGACCAGGCCGTCGGGATGCTGGTTGCGGAACTTGATGATGTCCTTCGGCTGGAACATCTGGTGCACCGAACAGTAGCCGTGCCAGAGGATGATCTTCGCCTTCTCGATCTGTTCCCGCGTCAGGCCGCCCTGTTCGAGGTCGGGATTCCAGATCACCATGTCGTCGAGCGGAATGCCCATCTTGTAGCCGCTCCAGCGCCC
>JBIJDI010000122.1:0-7218 GCA_044344235.1 Sulfuritalea sp.
AGGACACGCCGTTGATCCTGCTGGTGCCGCATTTCGTCGGCATCGACGCCGGCTGGATCCGGCTGGCGCTGGAGCACGGTCTGGTGGCGATCTACACGCACCAGAAGAACCGCGTGTTCGAGGCGGCGATGAACGACGGCCGCCTGCGCTTTGGCAACTGCGCCCTGGCTTCGCGCCAGGAAGGCACCCGCCGCGCCCTCAAGGCAATGAAGGAGGGCCGCTTCTTCCACTATTCCCCGGATATGGATTACGGCCCGAAGGAATCCGTTTTCGTGCCCTTTTTCGGCGTGCAGACGGCCACCATCACCGGCCTTGCGCGCCTCGCCAAACTCACCGGAGCGACGGTGATTCCGGTAGTGACCCGCATGACTTCGGACGGCTATGTCACCAGCGTGGGCGAACCATGGACGAATTTTCCGGGCGATGACGACGCAGGCAACGCCACGCGCCTCAACGCCTTCATCGAAGCCGAGGCGCTGAAGTCGCCCGAGCAGTACTACTGGCTGCACAAGCGCTTCAAGACACGTCCGCCGGGGGAACAAGGGGTTTATTGACCTCAATTTCTGAAAGTCGGCGCTGGCGACACGGCGTATGCTAACGCTCATAGTCCCGAGGGCCAGCGGCGAAGACGAAACACGCGAAAACCTTTATTCGCCCGCCCCCCTTCCCCCCTCGCGGGGGGTTATTGATTGGCGCGCTGCGCGCGGCTATCACTGGGGACTCCGAACGAGGTGCTTCACGCTAACAACCATGCGAATCCGCTTCACAAAAATGCACGGCCTTGGCAACGATTTCGTCGTGCTCGACGCCATCAACCAGAATTTCGTGCCGACGCCGGCACAGGTGCGCTTCCTCGCCGACCGCCACTTCGGCATCGGCTGCGACCAGTTGCTGGTGGTCGAGAAGACCAGCACGCCCGGCGTCGATTTCCGCTACCGCATTTTCAATGCCGACGGCGGCGAGGTCGAGCAATGCGGCAACGGCGCGCGCTGCTTCGTGCGCTTCGTCCATGAGCAGGGCCTGACGCAAAAACGCGAAATACGCGTCGAGACGCAATCCGGCCTGATCACGCTATGCCTGGAGTCAGACGGGCAGGTCACCGTGGACATGGGCGCGCCGCACTTCCTGCCGGCCGAAATTCCCTTCGACAGCATCACCGATGCCGTGGTGCAGCCGCTCGACGTGGCCGGCAAGCAGATCGACATCAGTGTGGTCTCGATGGGCAATCCGCATGCGGTGCAGGTGGTGGCCGACGTCGATGCGGCGCCGGTGGCGCAGCAGGGGCCGCTGATCGAAGCGCATCCGCGCTTTCCGCGCCGGGTCAATGCCGGCTTCATGCAGATCGTCGACCGCCATGCCATCCGCCTGCGGGTGTATGAGCGCGGCACCGGCGAAACCCTGGCCTGCGGCACGGGGGCGTGCGCCGCCGTGGTCGCCGGCATCCGCCGCGGCCTGCTGGATTCGCCGGTGCGCGTCACCACGCGCGGCGGCGACCTCTCGATCGCCTGGAACGGAAAAGAGAATAGCTCCGCTCCGGTCATGATGACCGGCCCGGCGACCACCGTCTTCACCGCTGAAATCGAACTCCCGAACAACCTGACATGAGAGCTGATATGAAATCGGAAGACGTCGCACGCTATCTCCACGATCACCCGGAATTTTTCGACCAGTACGCTGAAACCCTGGCGCTGGTGACCCTGCCCGATCCCCACAGCGGGCGGGCGATCTCGATCACCGAAAAGCAGCTGTTCAACCTGCGCGACAAGGTACGCGCGCTGGAAGCCAAACTGGCCGACCTGATCGGCTTCGGCGAGGAGAACGATTCCATCTCCGAAAAGGTGCACGGACTTGCGGTGGCGCTGATCTCAGCCACCGACCAGGCCTCGGTGGTGCGCGCTCTGTATTCGCATCTGGGCGGCGCCTTTGCCGTGCCGCATGTCACGCTGCGGCTGTGGGGCGCCGGGCAGGGCGACGGCCACGAATTCGACGCCATCGCAGACACCGTCAAAGCCTTCGCCTCCAGCCTGTCGCGGCCCTATTGCGGAACCGTGACGGGCCAGGAATCACTGGCCTGGTTCGGCGACAACGCGACCCATCTGCGCTCGATGACCCAGGTGCCGCTGCGCGAATCCGGCGGCGTCTGTTTCGGTCTGCTGGTCATGGCCAGCGAAGAAGCGCATCGCTTCTACCCGGAACTCGGCACACTGTATCTGGAGCGCATCGGCGAAATGGCGTCGGCGGCGCTGCTGAGGGTGGCTGCGTAACGCGCATGGACGCCTCGGTGGCGGGCTTTCTCACCGAGCTTGAAATCCAGCGGCGCGCCAGTCCGCATACGCTCGACGCCTATCGCCGCGATCTCGCGCGCCTGACCACCCTGGCGAGCGGCGCCGAACTGGCGGCACTGAAGACCCCGCAACTGCGGCGTGGCCTGATGCAGTTGCATGCGCAGGAGCTCGCGCCGCGCTCGATCGCGCGCACGCTATCCGCCTGGCGCAGCTATTACGCCTGGCTGGCGCGGCGCGGTGTGATCGCTCTGAATCCGGCCGAGGGCTTGCGCGCACCGAAGCGCCCGCGCACCCTGCCCAAGGCGCTCGGCATCGACCAGACCGCCGCCCTGCTCGACGGGCCGGCAGCGGTTCCAAGCGCGAGCTTGGCAAATGAGCCGCTGCAGGTGCGCGACGCGGCGATATTCGAACTGTTCTATTCCTCCGGCCTGCGCCTGTCCGAACTGGTGGGCCTCGACTGGCCCGGCGGACTCGACTTGGCAGCGGGCGAAGTCACCGTCACCGGCAAGCGGCAGAAGACGCGCAAGGTGCCGGTGGGCGACAAAGCGCTGACCGCGCTGCAGGCATGGCTGGCGCTGCGCCCGCAATTCCTGCGCGACGAGCAGCCGGCACTGTTCCTCGGCCGCAACGGCACTCGCCTCACGCCGCGGCAGGTGCAGGGCCGCCTTTCGCAATGGGCACAGCGGCAGGGCGTCGGCGTGCACGTGCATCCGCACATGCTGCGCCACTCCTTCGCCTCACACGTGCTGCAATCCTCCGGCGACCTGCGCGCGGTGCAGGAAATGCTCGGCCACGCCAGCATCGCCGCGACGCAGATCTATACGCATCTGGATTTTCAGCATCTGGCGAAGATCTACGACGCGGCACATCCGCGCGCCAAGAAAGCCTGAAGCGAACCTGACAGCAGGGCCGCGTGATAGACCCGCAGCGCGACTTGCGCGTCATTGGCGGCGTAAAGCATCTGACGTTCGGTCAGCCGCGAATTGGCCCAGTTGGAAGTGGTTGTCCGCTTGGATTTCTGCAGGCGCTTGCCGAAGTAGCGCGCCACGGCGGTCTTTGCGCCAAGGCTCTGGTTGCGCGTTTCGCTGCGCAGCTCACGCGAGAGATCGAGAACATTCTGCGCCTCGATGCCCAGGCGCGATCGCAGTTGCGCAAGATCGCTGTCGAGCCCGAAGCCCACCTTCAGGACCTGTTTCGATTCGAGAATGGCCTTCATGCCCTCCGGATCGAACAGCCGATCGACCTGGAAAAGGTAGACCCGCGGCTCGGTTGCGAGCTGGATCAGGTGCGGCCCGGTGGATATTTCACCCTTGCTGAAGGTCGGCTTCGATTCCGTGTCGAAGCCGATGACCTCCTGCGCCAGAAGCACCCGCAGGGCCTCAGCGGCAGCATTCGCCGAGGTGACAAGCACCACGTCGGCGACGGCTACCCCTTCATAAACAGGCAGTTCCGGAACAATTTCAGTGTTTGAGGAGGTGTCCAAGGTGTATTCGCCAGGTGGGAATTCTTTGCCCGAGCCGCGCACCGGAATCACCTTTGTCTTGAACCGGCGCTGCGGAGTGCTTCGCGCTTGCACAAGCATTATCGCAAGTCGGTCTACAATCTGCCTGTTAAATCGCTTGAGTCCCTACGCATGGCTGAAACCGCATTCTGCTACCACTGTCGTCAGCATCACCCGAAATCGGAGATGCGACAGATCGAAACCAAGGCCGGCAAGCGCTGGCGCTGCATCCGCAGCATCGAGGCGACCCGCCAGGGCCAGGCCGCGCGCGAAGCCTATGGCCGCCAGGTGTCGGAGATGAACAAGTCCGAGGCGCAAAGCCGGGCGCGCCTGAGCAAGCCGATCGTCACACCCTGATAGCCGCCGTTCATGCTGCGCGGGCTTGCCGTCCTCCTGCTGGCAACACTCACCGCCTGCGCGCCGCTGCCTGCGGGCCAGGGACCCGGCGCACTCTGGCAGCCCTCGCCTAACTTCGACCAGCGCCGGCCCAACTTCGTCATCCTGCACCAGACCACCAACGACAACGCCGCCAAGGCGCTGGCGACACTGACCGACCCGCAGCGCAAGGTTAGCGCCCATTACCTGATCGGCCGCGATGGCGCCCTCATGCAACTGGTGGATGAAGCTTCGCGCGCCTGGCATGCCGGCGAATCCCGGTGGGGCGGCAGCACCGATCTCAACTCGGCTTCGATCGGCATCGAACTCGACAACACCGGCGAGGAAGCCTTTGCCGAGCCGCAGATCGTCGCCCTGCTGGCCTTGCTCGACGATGTGCGCACGCGCTATCCGATTCCGGCGGCGAACTTTCTGGCCCATGGCGACATCGCGCCGGGACGCAAGGTCGATCCGAGCCGATTGTTCCCGTGGCAGCGACTGGCCGCGCATGGCTTCGGGCTGTGGTGCGAAGCGCCCCCGCCGATCCCTCCCGCCGGCTTCGACGCAATGCTGGGCCTGCAGGCGCTGGGCTATGACATCGCCGCGCCGGCCGCCGCGCGCGCGGCCTTCCGCCGCCATTTCGCCGCGAGCGACAACGATGCCGAACTCGCCCCGGCAGAGCAAGCCCTGTTGCACTGCCTGCTGCAGAAGAAGGTAGCGCGCGAATGAGAACGCGTTACGCTGAGACGCCCGCTTACGTCACCAAGGACGGTTCCGAAATCCGCGAACTGATGCATCCCTCGGTCCATGGCAACCGCCAGCAAAGCCTCGCCGAAGCAACCGTGCAGCCGGGGCAGCGGACTCAAAGCCATCGCCACAAGGTCACGGAAGAGCTGTACCACGTCACGGCCGGTAGCGGCATCATGACGCTGGGCAACACCTGCATTAAAGTCGGCGTTGGCGATACGGTGCTGATTCCGCCCGGCACGCCGCACCGGATCGAAGCCACCGGCCCGGAGCCCTTGCGCATCCTCTGTTGCTGCAGCCCGCCCTATTCGCACGAGGACACCGAACTGCTGGAGGGCGATTGATGACGGGTAATCTGTTTGCCGGGCTGCCGGCTACGCCCGAATCAGCTGAGCGCATTGAAACGTTGCTGTCTCAACCCGGGCTGCGCATCGAACGCATTGTCTCGACCGGCCAGGCCAGCCCGCCGGGATTCTGGTACGAACAAGTTGATGCCGAATGGGTACTGCTGGTGTCAGGCGAAGCGCGGCTGCGCTTTGAGGATGAAACCGAGGCCCGGCGCTTGCGCCCCGGCGACTGGCTGACCATCGAGTCCGGACGGCGTCACCGCGTCGAATGGACGGCGACCGATGCGGCGACGGTCTGGCTGGCGATACACCACGCGCCTGAAACGATGACAGGGCTGATGTCTACTTGACGACTTCAGAAGCAAACCTGTCTATCGCCTTGTATGCCTCTTCATGGGCATTGAAGAACATGTGATGTCCGGATCGGCATGGTTCTTGTGATTCGGAGTCGCCCGTTTTCAAAAGAACATACTCCATTTTCTGCCTATTGCTTTTCATCAGGTCTTTGTACACCCCGAGAGAATTGGCATTGGTTGAATTCCGACAGCCATCATATTCGTGAGCCAGGAACAAGATGGGTACGTTCGTCTCCGAGTTAAACCAGGCGCCATTTCTGGCCGAGCTGTAAATCATCCCGCTGACAATGCCTTCCTTCTGATTCCTCTGCAGGTATCGATAAAACTCCGTAATGCTGACGGCGCCATTGCTGTGCCCCATCAACCAGACTGGCTTGTTGAATTTCGCCTTGTAGAACTGAACCACATCTTCAATCCGTGAAAGATGAGCGGCGGTAGCCCTCGAAATCGGATAAGGATTGCCCACAGGCAATGCGTTCGGACTATCAAAAATGACTACATTGAAGATACCTGATGTGATGCCGGGATTGCTGAGCGGTTTCAGGGTTTTTCCATAAAAGCCACCCATATCCGCTCTGTCCGGAGAAAGTCCCAGATGTCCTTCGCCGCCAGGAATCATGATCAGCGTCGCTTTTGCCGAATCACTTTTCCACAAAAACGTCAGCGTTACATCTGAAGCTGAAACCACCCCGTTTTCAATATGGCCGACCGACAGCACTTCTGCATAACAGCTGGTCAGCGAAAAACAAAAGCAGGCACGCAATAGCCACAGCAGGATCTTGTTGGGCATGTTCATGAAGAAGTCCGCAAAAAATAGCGCGTATCCGAAGGGAAGAAGCAGGCTGTTCAGCTTGCCCAAGATACTCTTGCAGACCCGGATTGCAGCAACGAGCCTTTATGCTAGCTGGCTAGCCAGTGCGGAGTAGCAATCCCCTCGCCGAGGTCGGCCTCGACCAGGCGACGGCGGACTTCCAGCAACTGCGCGATCAGTGCCGGTTCGGCGCGGCCGTAAGCAGTAGCATCGGGTGCACGCCTGACCACCACGCCGAGCAGTTCGGTGATGGCGTTGCCGATGGAATTCTGGCTGATGGTGACGACCAGGCGGCCTTCGTCATTGCGGTAGATCAGCTGCTTGAAGGCCGGCTGCCAGCGGATCGCGTTGGCGTACTTGGCATCGCCGATGCAGCGCTCGCGCACCATCTTCGCGGTCTTGAGGAAGTCGTTGTTGAACTGCAGCCTGTCTTCCACCAGTTCGGGAAAATGGATATCGCGCGGCAGGGCGGCGTTGCGCGTCGACACCTGGCTGAAAAAGCTGCGGTAGAAATCGATGAAGCCCTTGAGCAGTGTGTCGTACTCCTTCCAGAAACGCACTTCCTTCAGCGCCGCCAATCCACCATCGGCGCCCTGGATCTCCCAGCTCGGCAGGCCTTGCGGGTAGCCGGTCAGCGCGATGCGGCTGGCACCCTCGTCGCAGGGGCGCAGGATCTGCAGGTCGAGACCATCGAAGAAGGCCCGATAGACCTCGCGCATGTGCGCCTGGAACAGCGAGTGCTGGCCGCCGTCGGTGAGGTTCGGGTTGGCGGCGTCGGCCAGCGGCGCGGCGCGCA
>JBIJDI010000123.1:0-7214 GCA_044344235.1 Sulfuritalea sp.
GCGCCTTGGTGACGACCGGCTTTTGCCCGGCAATCTTGGTCATGTCGGCAACAGCGTGATCCAGCACCTTCTTGTCACCGACAGCCTCACCAACACCCATATTCAGGGTGATCTTGGTAATGCGAGGGACTTCCATGATGGACTTGTATCCGAACTTCGTTAGAAGCTCAGGAACCACCGTCTCTTTATAGTATTCCTGCAAGCGCGCCATGACTGATCCTTACGCGTCAACAACTTCGCCGTTCGACTTGAACACCCGGACTTTGCGGCCATCATCGAGTTGCTTGAAGCCGACGCGATCCGCTTTCTGGGTGGCAGGATTGAACAGCGCCACATTGGAAATATTGATCGGCATTTCTTTCTCGACAATGCCGCCCTGATTACCCTTAAGGGGGTTAGGCTTGGTGTGCTTTTTGACGCGATTGATGCCCTCAACGAGCAGTCGCTCGGCGTCAAGGCAGTTCAGCACAACCCCGCGCTTGCCCTTGTCTTTACCGGTGGTAACGACTACGTCGTCACCCTTGCGAATTTTGTTCATGATCGAATCCTCGATTGCCGGTTCAAAGAACCTCGGGAGCCAGCGAGACGATCTTCATGAATCGCTCGGTGCGCAACTCGCGCGTCACCGGGCCGAAGATGCGCGTGCCAATCGGTTCCAACTTGTTGTTCAGAAGGACTGCGGCGTTGCCGTCGAACTTGATCAGCGACCCGTCGGAACGGCGCACGCCTTTGGCGGTACGCACAACGACGGCGCTATAGACTTCGCCCTTTTTCACGCGGCCACGCGGCGCGGCATCCTTGATGCTGACCTTGATGACGTCACCAATGCCGGCATAGCGGCGCTTGGAACCGCCAAGCACCTTGATGCACATGACCGAACGCGCGCCAGTGTTATCGGCGACATCCAGCAGAGACTGCATTTGAATCATTTTTTCATCTCCAACTTAATCCGCGATTGACTCAAGTCTCGCGATCAGTCTTGGAGCCCGCTAGGGGCTGGAATGCCAGGAAGAGAAGACCCTGGCCGAGTAAAGAGGCGAGATTTTACATCGCGCCACACTGTTGTCAACTACTATTTATGATATTGCTTGGCCACACCACCACCAACAAGCGATCAAGCGGCGCGCGCCTTCTCGATGACCTTGGCGACGCGCCACGCCTTGGTCTTGGAAATTGGGGCGCACTCTTCGATCTGCACCAGATCGCCAGCGACCGCTTCCAGTCCCTCAACGTGGGCGTGGTATTTTTTTGAGCGCGTCATGATCTTGCCGATCACGGGATGCTTTACCTTGCGCTCAATCAGCACTGTCACGGTCTTCTGCATTTTGTCCGAAACGACCCGACCCTGAAGGGTGCGTCGTACGGTTTGAGTGGTCGCATCCGTCATTTTGCCGCCGCCTTCTCACGCTGAATGGTTTTAACGCGCGCAATATCCTTGCGCACCTTGCCGACCTGACTGGTATTGGTCAGCTGCTGTGTGGCGACCTGCATGCGAAGCCCGAATTGCGCCTTGCGCAAGTCCAGCAACTCCTTCTGCAGATCCTCATTGTTCTTTGCTCTCAGCTCACTTGTTTTCATGACTTATCCCAAATGGCGGGTAACGAAGGTGGTTTCGAGTGGAAGCTTGGCAGCTGCCAGGCGGAACGCCTCACGTGCCAGCACTTCGTCCACGCCATCCATCTCGTACAGGACTTTACCGGGCTGGATCTCTGCCACCCAGTATTCCGGAGAGCCTTTGCCGTTACCCATCCGAACTTCAAGTGGCTTCTTCGAAATCGGCTTGTCCGGAAAAATGCGAATCCAGATGCGACCGCCACGCTTGATGTGACGAGTCATGGCACGGCGCGCAGCCTCAATCTGACGGGCGGTAAGACGACCGCGCCCAATGGCTTTGAGGCCGTACTCGCCAAAGCTTACTTTGGCACCTCTGGTGGCGAGCCCGGTGTTGCGACCCTTTTGTTCCTTGCGATACTTTCTGCGGGCAGGTTGCAGCATGTTTTACTCCTTGCCTTCTTTCGCTGCGCTATCGACACCCTCGGCTTTGGCCGGGGCCTTGCGAATACGCTTGACGGGGGTCTTCGGCGCGGCAGCAACAGCTTCCGGCTTGACTTCCGGCTTGACTTCATCAGCTTTCTTGGCAGGCGCGCGACGGGTGGCCGCGGGCTTAGCTTCGCCCTCGCTCTCGGTTCGCGGCTTGCCGGGACTGCGGCGCGGCTTGCGCTGATCATCGACGATCGGCTCCGGAGCAGCCATCAAGGTCTCGCTGCGCGACAGAATTTCACCCTTGAAGACCCATACCTTGATACCGATGATGCCGTACGTAGTTTTCGCCTCGGCGGTACCGTAGTCGATGTCGGCACGCAATGTATGCAATGGCACACGGCCTTCGCGATACCATTCCCGGCGGGCAATCTCGGCGCCATTCAGACGCCCCGAACTCATGATCTTGATGCCCTGGGCACCGAGACGCATTGCATTCTGCATTGCCCGCTTCATGGCACGGCGGAACATGATGCGCTTCTCTAGTTGCTGGGCGATCGAATCTGCGATCAACTGGGCGTCGATTTCGGGCTTGCGGATCTCTTCGATATTGACATGAACCGGCACACCCATCTTGCGCTGGAGTTCAGCCTTCAGGTGTTCGATATCTTCACCCTTCTTGCCAATAACGACCCCGGGGCGGGCGCTATAAACCGTAACCCGTGCGTTCTTGGCCGGACGCTCGATGACGACGCGACCAACTGAGGCGTGTGCCAGTTTCTTTTTCAGATACTCGCGGACCTCCAGGTCCTCCTTGAGCATCTGCGGGAAGTTCTTGCTGCTGGCGTACCAGCGGGAAGTCCAGTTGCGCGTGACCGAAAGACGAAAACCGGTCGGATGAATCTTTTGTCCC
This sequence comes from Sulfuritalea sp., assembly GCA_044344235.1. Classification (GTDB taxonomy): domain Bacteria; phylum Pseudomonadota; class Gammaproteobacteria; order Burkholderiales; family Rhodocyclaceae; genus Sulfuritalea. The sequence continues at coordinate 2,894 of JBIJDI010000123.1, forward strand.
ATGTGCCCTCCTTAGTCGCCAACGGTCACGAAAATGTGACAAGTAGGCTTGAGGATGCGGTTGCCGCGTCCCTTTGCCCGCGCCGTGAAGCGCTTGAGCACCGTGCCCTTTTCGACATATATCCGCGTAATCTTCAATGCATCGATATCGGCGCCGTCGTTGTGTTCCGCATTCGCGATCGCCGACTCAAGCACTTTCTTGATGATCCCGGCACCTTTCTTGGGCGAAAATGCCAATATGCTGAGCGCCTGATCCACCGGCTTTCCGCGCACCAGATCAGCAACAAGCCGGCCTTTTTGGGGGGAAAGTCGAACACCGCGCAAGTTTGCGTTGGTTTCCATCATCGCTCCTTACTTCTTCGCGGCGGCTTTCTTGCCGCCCGTGTGGCCCTTGAAAGTTCGCGTGAGCGCGAACTCGCCAAGTTTGTGACCCACCATGTTCTCGGACACGTAGACCGGAATATGCTGCTTGCCGTTATGCACGGCAATGGTCAATCCCACGAAGTCCGGAAGAATCGTCGAACGGCGTGACCAGGTCTTGATCGGGCGCTTGTCGTTTGAGGCGCGCGCTGCATCGACGCGCTTCAGCAGGTGAGCATCGATGAACGGGCCCTTCTTGATAGAACGTGCCATGTCTTACCTCTTACCTTTCGGCCTGCGTTGGACAATCATGACGTCCGTGCGCTTGTTGTTGCGGGTGCGATAGCCCTTGGTCGGCTGGCCCCAGGGACTGACAGGAACCCGTCCTTCGCCAGTACGTCCTTCGCCGCCACCATGCGGGTGATCGACCGGGTTCATCGCCACGCCGCGGACAGTCGGTCGAACACCGCGCCAGCGCATTGCACCGGCCTTGCCGATTTTGCGCAGGCTATGTTCCTCGTTGCCAACTTCGCCGATCGTCGCGCGACACTCAACGTGGATGCGACGGATTTCGCCTGAACGCAGCCGAACCTGGGCGTAGGTACCTTCACGCGCCAGAAGCTGCGCCGACGTCCCTGCAGAGCGGGCAATCTGAGCGCCTTTGCCCGGCATCATTTCGACGCAATGAATCGTCGTGCCGACCGGAATGCTGCGAATCGGCAACGTATTGCCCGGCTTGATCGGAGCCTCGGGACCACTGAGAACCGCCTGGCCGACAACCATTCCCTTCGTGGCAATGATGTAACGGCGCTCGCCATCAGCGTATAGCACCAGCGCAATATTGGCGGAACGATTCGGGTCGTACTGAAGATTCTCGACCTTGCCCGGGATTCCATCCTTGTCACGACGAAAATCGATCACGCGGTAAAGCTTTTTGTGGCCGCCACCCATGTGCCGCGTGGTGATATGGCCGTGCGCGTTGCGGCCCGCGGTTCGAGTCTTCGATTCAACAAGTTTGTCGTGCGGGCGGCCCTTGTGCAGATTCGGGTTAACCACCTTGACGACACCACGACGACCCGGTGAGGTCGGCTTGACTTTTACGAGAGCCATTTAAGCAGCCCCCCCTTCCGCAAAGTTGATTTCCTGACCAGGCTTGAGGCAGACGAAAGCCTTCCTGATGTCGCTGCGACGTCCGATGTTGCGACCAGCGCGCTTTACCTTACCCTTGAGGTTGGCGATCTGCACCGACTTGACCTCGACTTTGAACAACATTTCGACCGCCGCCTTGACTTCAGGCTTGGTTGCGTCGGGTGTCACTATGAACACCACCTGCTCATTCTTGTCGGCAATGTAGGTGGCTTTTTCTGAAATTTGCGGGGCCACCAGCACTTGCAACAAACGTTCCGGATTGAAGTTCTTGCTCATGCCAGCATCTCCTCGATCTTGGCCACTGCGCCCTTGGTGAATATCACCTTGGGAAAGCGCACCAGGGATACCGGATCGGCCTGATGCGCTTCGAGCACCAGTACATTCGGCAAGTTTCGCGAAGCCAGCGCCAGATTGTCATCGAGGCTATCCGTCACAAGCAGCACGGGATCCGAGCCTAAGCCCAATGCCTTCAGCTTTTGCGCGAAAAGGCGGGTCTTCGGCGCTTCGATGGCGAAGTCCTCAATCACCACCAGCCGGTCTTCGCGAGCCAACTGCGACAGGATCGCGGCCAAGCCGGCACGGTACATCTTGCGGTTGACCTTCTGGGTGAAGTTCTCTTCGGGGGTGTTCGGAAAGATCCGACCGCCGCCACGCCACAATGGCGAGGAGGTCATACCGGCGCGAGCGCGCCCGGTACCCTTCTGGCGGAACGGCTTCTTGGTGCTGTGGTGCACCTCGTCGCGATCCTTCTGTTTGCGATTGCCGGCGCGGGCATTGGCCTGATAGGCGACCACGACCTGATGCACCAGTGCTTCGTTGAAGTCGCGGCCGAACAGCGCGTCGGACGCTGTCACGGTGGAGGACGACTGGCCTTGGGCATCGATTAGTTTAAGTTCCATGTCATCCCCCGCTCAGTTGGATGCCTTGACGGCCGGAGCGACGGTCACATCACCCCCTTTGGCGCCGGGCACTGCACCCCTGACGAGCAAAAGCTGGCGCGCTTCGTCGATGCGCACGACTTCCAGATTCTGCGTCGTACGTGAGACGTCACCGAGGTGGCCGGCCATTTTCTTGCCTGGAAAGACCCGACCCGGATCCTGCGCCATGCCTATGGAGCCCGCCGAGTTGTGCGACAACGAGTTGCCGTGGGATGCACGGTTCGACGAAAAATGGTGGCGGGTGATCGCACCGGCGAAGCCCTTGCCGATCGATGTGCCGCTTACATCAACCTTCTGGCCCACGCTGAAAATACTGGCGGCGACCACATCACCGGGTTTGAAACCGGCGAGTTGATCCGGCGCAACGCGGAATTCCCTGAGAACTTCACCGGCTTCAACACCGGCCTTGGCGAGATGCCCCGCCGCCGGCTTGCTTACCCGGCTGGCGCGACGTTTGCCAAAGGTCACCTGAACGGCGGCATAACCGTCCGCCTCAGGTGTCTTAATTTGTGTGACGCGGTTATTCGACACATCGAGCACTGTCACCGGAATGGAAGTTCCATCTTCGGCGAACACGCGCGTCATGCCGACCTTGCGTCCAACAAGGCCTAGACTCATTTTATTCTCCTAAACCCCAGCTACGATTGGCCGGGCCCACTTTCAAGTTTTGGCGACAAACGTCACCACGACAGGCGCCAGAAAAATCCGGCGCCCCTGCTGCGAATTACTGCAATTTGATCTCGACATCCACTCCGGCGGGAAGATCCAGCTTCATCAGCGCATCGACTGTTTTGTCGGTCGGATCGATGATGTCCATCAGGCGGAGGTGCGTACGAATTTCGAACTGATCCCGCGAAGCCTTATTGACGTGCGGCGATCTAAGAACGTCAAAACGCTCAATACGCGTTGGCAGCGGCACCGGGCCACGCACAACTGCGCCGGTGCGCTTGGCCGTCTCTACGATTTCAAGCGCCGACTGATCAATCAAACGATAGTCGAAGGCCTTGAGGCGGATGCGAATCTTTTGGCTTTGCATTACAAATCCTTAAAGAGCGGTGTCGCAAATCGCGAAAGGGCGAGATTTTATCGCCCTTTTCGCTGTATTGCAACAAATGTTATTCGATGACCTTGGCCACGACACCGGCGCCGACGGTACGACCGCCTTCACGGATGGCGAAACGCAGACCTTCTTCCATCGCGATCGGGGCAATCAGTCGCACCGTCATTGCAATGTTGTCGCCCGGCATGACCATTTCCGTCCCGGCCGGCAACTCGATGCTGCCCGTGACGTCGGTGGTGCGAAAGTAGAACTGCGGACGGTAACCATTGAAGAACGGGGTGTGACGACCACCTTCGTCCTTCGACAGGATGTACACTTCCGACGTGAAGTGGGTGTGCGGGGTGATTGAGCCCGGCTTGGCCAAGACCTGACCACGCTCAACTTCTTCACGCTTGGTGCCGCGCAGCAGTACGCCCACGTTGTCGCCGGCCTGACCCTGGTCCAGGAGCTTCCTGAACATTTCAACGCCGGTACAGATGGTCTTGATGGTGGGGCGGATGCCGATGATTTCAATTTCTTCGCCAACCTTGACGACGCCACGCTCGATACGACCGGTCACGACGGTGCCGCGACCGGAGATGGAGAAGACGTCCTCAATAGGCATCAGGAAGGGCTTGTCGATGGCGCGCTCGGGCGTCGGGATGTAGGTGTCCAGGGCATCGGCCAGGGCCATGATGGCCATTTCGCCGAGTTCGCCCTTGTCGCCTTCGAGGGCCTTCAGGGCCGAGCCCTTGATGATCGGGATGTCGTCGCCGGGAAAGTCGTACTTGCTGAGCAGTTCGCGCAGTTCCATTTCGACCAGTTCGAGCAGTTCG